>CAVKYO010000046.1:0-48278 GCA_963660495.1 Acidaminococcus fermentans | reverse complement strand
AAAATAAGTCTTTGTGAATTTTTTTTAAAAAATAAAGGTGGCAAACTCCGGAAGAAACATCATCAAAAAGAAAAGTAATAGATTTTATTGCTGGTATGACCGATGAATTATTTCAAGAAGAAATAAAAAAGTAGAAATTACTTGCAAAAAGCAGTAATTTGTGATACAATATGCCTACTTTTGAAGGGAGTGGAAGATATGAAATATCTTAGTAACAACAGTGAAGATAAACATAAATATATTGTATCAATAATTGATGGCGGAGAAACTTTCAGCATAAAATTTGCTGATGGAACAGTGTATGATGGATATGAAAAGAATGAAGAAAATTTAAAAGTAGTTAGTGATGCTATGGAAGTACAAGCACAAGAAGGTTGTGAGCTAGAAGGATATTATAAAGGACGCATTGGTCTTAATGCAGCTGCAACAGTAGCAACAACTACAGCAAGTGCTTGGATTGTAAATAGTCTGGGAACAGAACTAGCAAATACAGTTACTTCAATAACACCAGAGACTATAAGCGTAGCAACAGGAGTAACAATAGGTATAGGAGCTATACTTGGAGTGAAAAACATTGTTGCTAACGCAGAAAAATTATCTGAAATTAAGAAATTTACTTTACGTAATTCAATGAAAGAAGATCTAGATAAAATTGAAGAGTATCCACATGCATTTACAGGAGTTAGAGCTAAAGTTAAAGAACTAGTTGAAAACTTTGATAATCCATTTGGAGCAATTCATTCTGCTGAGTACACAACAAAAGATTTAATAAAAATAAGCCAAAATATTGAAAGAGAAAAAGTTTATCAATTAATACCAGCAAAGAAAAAACAAATATAGTTTTATTTAAAGGGTATTAAGATGTTATATCTTGGTAAGAATAGAACTGATAAAAGTCGTTACATAACTGGAATAATTGATAACGAAGAAACTTTCAGTATAAAATTTGCTGATGGTACAGTATATGATGGGTATGAAAAAAACGAAGAAAATCTAAAAACTGTTATCGACGCAATGACCTTACAAGCTCAAGAAGGAAAAGATGACAAAATGTATTTTGAAACAAAAGGAGCAAAAACTATAATAGCGACACTAGTAACTACAGCACTAGCCAGCTGCATAATAGAAGGACTAGGAACTAATGTATTAAACCTTAATATAGAACAGCTTATAGCAGCAACAAGTGCAACCGTAGTTGTAGGTTTTGCAACAGGAGGACGATTTGCCTATATTAATGCTCAGAAACTAAAAGAAATAGAAAAATTAGAACTATATACTTTCATACAAGAAGAATTAGATAATATAGATGAATATCCAAATGCATTAAATGGAGTTAGAAAAAGTTTAAAAGACTTCATAAAAAACTCTAAGCAACCTTTTTGTATTATAAATACAGATCAGTACACAACCGAAGATTTACGAAGAATAAGTAAAAATATTTCCAGAGAAAAAGGTTATTGTAAAAAGTTAACACGCACTAATAAAATTTAAAAAATAGCATATTGCTAAAATAAAAAAAATATGGTATACTATCGCAAGTTGAATCTAGTATTCGGCTAAAAATTGTATTAAACATTTAATGAGGTGATAACACATGGGAAATAAAAACACAGTATATTTAACCCAGGAAGGTTTGGATGAATTAAAGAAAGAATTAGATAATTTAATAAACGTAAAAAGACCAGAAAATATTCAAGCTATAAAAGAAGCTAGATCTTTAGGAGATTTATCAGAAAATGCTGAATATGATGCTGCTCGTAATGAACAAGCTCAAATTGAAGGTAGAATAAAACAATTAGAGAAAATGTTAGAAAACGTTTCAATTATTAGTGAAGTTTCAAAAGATAAAGTAGGTATTGGTAATACAGTAGCTATTAAATACGTAGATGATGATGAAGAAGACGAATATAAAATCGTTGGTAGTCAAGAAGCAGATCCTTTTGAAAGCAGAATTTCTAATGAAAGTCCAATTGCTAAAGCCTTATTTGATCATAAAGTTGGCGATATCGTAACAGTAGAAAGTCCAAATGGATCTTACGAAATAGAAATAATCGAAATAAAATAATTACAGTCAAGACGACTGTTTTTTTCTTTTTATGTTGCATTTTTTAATTAACTGGAATAATATTTAGTTAAGGTAGGTGAGAGTTAGTTATGAAAAATAACGAAAACAAAAATAAAACATTAGAAACTAAAGAAAACACTAAAAACAAAAACAAAAACTTGATAGTAATTATTACCATAATAATTTTATTATCAGCCCTTGTAGCATATTTTCTTTTAACAAAAGGTAGTAACAATAAAAAAGATATAATATCTACTGAGTCAAAGAAAGTATCAACATATAAAATGACAGGTAACTCAATAGAAGACTTTGACTTAGCCTTTCTAATACTAGAAACAGGTGAAAAAAACAAATTATACAGTCCATTATCAATAAAATACGCCCTAGCAATGCTTAACGAAGGAGCAAAAGGAACTACAAAAGAACAAATAGATAGTATTATCGGTAATTACAAATCAAATAAATATGTCAATAGTAATAACATGTCATTTGCAAACGCAGTATTCATTAATAATACATATAAAAATCAAGTAAAAGAAAGCTATACAAAAAATTTAAACGATAAATACAATGCAGAAGTAATATATGATGATTTTACAAGTGCTAATACCATTAATAGCTGGGTTAGTAATAAAACATTTAACTTAGTTAATAATATACTAAGTGACCAGGTTGTAAAAGATAGAACATTCTTCTTAGTAAATGCACTAGCAATCGATATGGAATGGAATCAAAAAATACAAGCAACAACAAATAACTATGAAGATTACTATAGTGTTGAATATGAACATGAAAACTATTCAACATCCATACCAATAATTGAAAGTGAATATGGAAAAATAAACTTCAATGGAAAAGACGTTGATGCAGTAGAATTTGGATCATCAATCAATAATTATGACATAGTAACTACTCTAGGAAAAAATAACATTAAAAAGACTGTATCAGAAGCTTATACAGACTGGCTAAAAGATAAAGACAATTATGAATACGCAAAAAGTGTTAATGAGTTAGATGTAGATAAATATACTGAAAAATTTATTGAACAATTAGATTCAAATTACAGAAAAGTAGATAGTTCAACTGATTATTACTTCTATATAGATGATAATGTAAAAGTATTTGCTAAAGACTTAAAAACATATTCTGGCACTACTTTAGAATATATTGGAATCATGCCAACTAATGAAAGCTTAACTGATTACATAAAAAATACTAATGCCAAGAAAATAGATAATATTATTAGTAATTTAAAAACAATAGAATTAGATAACTTTGAAAAAGGAAAAATTACTAAAGTAACAGGAAAAGTACCATTATTCAAATATGAATATGAATTACAATTAATAGATGATTTAAAAGCAATAGGTATAACAAATGTCTTTGATAAAGAAAAAGCCGATTTATCAGAAATCGCAACAGGAACATATATAGATAGTGCTATACATAAAGCAAATATTGAATTCTCAAACGATGGTATAAAAGCAGCAGCAGCAACAGTAATGGGCGGTTTCGGTTCAGCCAATGGAGGATTTGACTATCTATTTGATGTCCCAGTTGTAACAATAGACTTAACATTTGATAAACCATATATGTACATAATTAGAGATAAAGATACTGGAGAAGTATGGTTTGCTGGTACAGTATATAATCCATCAAATAATTAAGACCAGGCTAAAATAAATTTTAACAATAATACATTTGTCCAAATTAGTTCACATAATGTGAACTTTTTTTTGACCTTTACATCAAAGTATTGTATACTTAAGAAGAATAAGATAAAAGAATAGGATAATAGGAGTTGATAACAATGATCATAAGAAAACCATATGCCTTTCTAATTAAAAACTTTAGAAAAATACATATCTTCATGTTCTTAGTCTGTGCATTTATATATTACAAAACAATTACATTGAGTTCCTTTGTAAACGAATTCATAGATTTATTTAGTTATGATCCTAATACAGAACCAATATCTAAATATACAGGCTTTTTTCCAACACTTGCCCTCTTAATAGTAATAGGAACAAGTATAGCATTAATAATATTACTAAAACATAAAAATAAACCTTGGAAAATGTACTTATTTCCAATGCTAGAATATACAGCTGTATTATTTACATTCGTATTCATAGCAGGATATTTTAATACATATACCGGTAGTTCAGAAACAACAACAATAAGAGCCCTAAGAGATACCATCTTTATCCTAACAATACCACAGTATGCTAACTTTATATTTCTAGGAATAAGAATCTTTGGTATAGACATAAATAAATTTGATTTTAAATCAGATAAAGAATACCTAGAATTATCCGAAGACGACCGTGAAGAAATGGAAATAAGTATTGATGTAGACAAAGAAAGTATAAAAAGACTAGCTAGAAGACTAAAAAGAAATCTAGGATACTTTGTTCAAGAACATAAACTATTAGTAGAAGTAGTAAGTACAATACTAGTCATATTTGTTGCCTATAAAAGCTATAACTTTATATTCGTAGTTAATAAATCATATAAACAAGGAGATATCATTAATACCAATGGTTATGAAATAAAAATAAATAATAGTTATTATAGTGATAAAGACTATAAAGGAACAAAAGTCTCATCAGGAAGTAGCTTTGTAATATTAGACTTAACCATAAAAAATAACAGTCAAAAAAGAACCGTTAATTTTAATAGATTCCATGTAATGAATAGAGCCTCAAACTATTCACCAACAAATAAATTATATGAAACACAATTTAAAGACCTAGGTACAACAGTATCAGACTTAACATTAGAAAACGGTAAAGAAAAAAACCTAATCCTAATATATAAAGTATCAGAAAAAGATAAATTAAATAGATTTGTACTATATTATCAAGAACTAAATGGAAATGATACACATCTAAGAAAAATAAAACTAAAAATGACAGATTTATCAGAAATAAAAGACCAAGAAACAGTAAATTTAGGAGACGTATTAACAATAAAAATAAATGATGAAGAAAAAGACGTAATCTTTGATAACCTAGTAATATCATCAGAAGCAGATTATAACATTCAAAAATGTAGTAGTTCATCATGCACAGTACAGACCAAAACACAAACAGCAAAAAAAGATACAGAAATACTAAAATTAGACTTTTCTTCCAACGATTTTGCCGGCAAAGATATGATTGACTTTTTATCTAAATATGGTAAAATTAGTTATATAGATAGTAATAATAAACAAAAAGGGTATAAAATTAGTAATGCACTAAATACCTTTGAATACTACGGTAAATATGTATATATAACAGTACCTGAAAAAATAAGAAAAGCCAAAAAAATAGAATTAATTATTACAGTACGTAACAATAGGTACACATATAAGTTAAAATAAGGAGAATAATATGAAAAATAAAGGATTAGTAAGATTAATAAGATTGATTATCACTGTAGCTATTATTTGCTTATTCGTTTGGTACTTTGTATTATCACCATATATAACTTTTAGACAAAATGAAAAAGAAATGATAAAAGCAGCTGAAAGATATTATGAAATAAATTTAGATAAATTGCCTACAGGAACAAGAATAAGTACTGTAACATTACAAACCTTATCACGAGAAAAATATATTGATAAGGATTTTTATGTTCCATTTAGTAAAACACCTTGTTCAATAACAAATAGCTGGGTAAAAGTAAAACATACAGACTCAGGATATAAATATTATGCATATTTAGAATGTGGAGCACTAAAATCATCTACAGATCATAAAGGACCTACAATCACTTTAAATGGTGATGATGAAATAACAATAAATAAAGATGAAAAATACGAAGAACTTGGAGTTAAAAAAGTAGTAGATAATACAGATGGAAAAATGGATGTTTCAGAAGTTACAATAGATTCCAGTAAAGTAGATACATCTAAAGTAGGTACTTATAAAGTTACATATACAGCACTAGATAGTTTTAAAAATAAAACAGAAAAAGTAAGAACAGTAAAAGTAGTACAAGAGTTAAAAAATACAGTAAAGAAAGATACTAATAGTACAGGAGTTTATACAGGAAAAGTTGAAAATAATTATATTAGTTTTTCAGGAAACTTATTTAGAATTGTTAAAGTAGAAAATGACAATGTAAAAATAGTATCAGCAGACGATGTATCAAATGTTAACTATTCAGGATTAGATACCTGGTTAGAATACTATTATAATCATCTGGCCGATAGTTCTAAAGAATACATTGTTAAGACAAAATATTGTAATGATAGAGTAACAGATATAACTACTAAAAAATGTTCCTCATATACAAAAGAAAAAAATGTCTACATTTTATCTATAGAAGATATAAATAATAGTTTAGATTCCTCTGGAGATAGTTACCTATATCCATCAACAATAGTTTGGCTAGCTAATACTAAAACAGATAAAGAAACTTGGTCAACAAGAAATATGTTCTTTGATAGTCCTGATAAATATTCATCATTCTCAAAGGATTATAACCTTGGTATTAGACCAGCAATAACTATAAAAGGAACAACTCTAATTACCAAAGGTACTGGTACAAAGGAAGATCCATATCAAATTAATGATATGAAAAAAGGTCAAGCTGATGAAAAATTAAACACTAGATACTCTGGTGAATATGTAGAATATTCAAATATGATATGGAGAATAGTAGAAACAGAAGAATCTGGTACTGTAAAAGTTGTATCAACATCAAATATAACTATCGATGGTGAAAAACGTATTAGTTATGATGGTAGTATAACTAATAGAATATATAATCCTAATCAAAAAGGAAATATAGGTTATGTAATAAATCAAAAAGTATCAGATACAGTAGATGAAGAATACTTTGTAAAAACAGAAATAAAAGTACCAATATATAAAACAAAAGCTAAATATAAAGAAGAAACTAAGACAAAGAAATACAAAGTTAAATTTCATGCACCAGATATGTATGATTTATATACAGCACAAAATGAAAATCTATTATCTGGTTATTGGCTACTAAATTCATCACAAAATAAAGATGTTGTATATGTAATTTCACCAATCGGAGTAGTTTATAATACTGGAATTCCAGATTCTAATACAGCTGGAGTAAGAGTTATTGGATACTTAAATAAAAATTGTAAAATAGTATCAGGAGAGGGTACAAAAGAAGAACCATATAAAATAGCAAAGTAGGGATAGTATGAAAAAACGCAAAAGTAAAAGTAATAGTAAAAGATTAATATATACCAGTGCATTAACAACACTATTACTAGTTGCGATAGGATGTTTATTAGTATTTGGATTAGTAAAACTTATAGGAAGTTTTAAACCATACTATGAGTCAAAAGAAAGAACAGAAAACATTACAAAATATAATAAAACACATGAACAAACTAAAGCAATTGCTTGGATAAGAGTACAAGGTACAAATATTGATTATCCAGTTATATATTCAGATGGAACAGTAAATATTCAAGAAATAACAGATGACTTTACTTGGGTATTAAATGACATAGATGATGTAAAAAATAAAATATTTGTCCTTGGACATAATATACGTAATGTATCTAGAAATCCAATAATTACTGATAAAAATCATACTAGATTTGAACAATTACCATCATTCATGTATTTAGACTTTATAGAAGATAACAAATATGTACAATTTACAATTAATGGAAAAGATTACTTATATAAAATATTCTCAGTTTCAATTGTAAAAGATAGTGAATTGTCATATCAAACAACTTCGCTAGATAAAGAAGAATTAAAAGAATATATAGATAAATCACTAAAAGAAAGTTATTATGACTTTGATATTGATGTAGATGAAAATGATAACATTATAACACTCGCAACATGTACAAGATTCTATGGATATTCACCAAAGTATACATATAAAATAGACGCTAGAATGGTACGTGATAAAGAAAGAATTAAAAACTACGATGTCAAAGGAAATAATAATTATAAAGAAATACAAAAAATAATGGAAGGTGGCGATGAAGATGAAGAAGAATTATAAAAGAATAATAAAGGGAATCTTATTTATATGCTTAACTTTCTTTATATGTTTCAATGTCAAAGATGTTAGTGCTGAAGAAACAAAAAAATGTAGCACAGAAAGTTTTAAAGGTACAATTAGGAATAACAACAAAACAAAAGTAATAACTATATCCTTAGGTGCCGATCCAAATCAATGGAATGTTTATCTTGTGGAGCCTGACGACATACAAGCACCAAGGGCAAGTTTTAGGTATACAGGAATTGGCTATACTCTAACAAATGAAACTATTCAAATTTCATATAATGGATATGTAAGTAATAACGTTGGAGTAATACTTGTTAAAATGAATGAAGAATGTAGTGACGCCAATGCAGTTGTTCAAACAATTGAATCAGCTAGGACAACTAAGGGAAAACTGGAGGATGATTCAACTAAAAGTTTCTATGTGGAAAGTCCAGCTTACACGATAGTGAAAGCCGCAACCAAAGATACAATAGACAACAGTACCAAATCAGATCTGTGTGGACAACTTCAAGCAGGAAACTATAATAGTTTTAGTAGTTTGGTATCAAGAAAAGTTTTTGATGCTTCTTGGTATGGAGTGACACATGAAACAGCATATAAAGCATATATACCAGCATGTTATAAAAGTTCACTTTCAACTAAACCTACAGATGATGAAATCAAAAATCAAATAGCGAATGCTCTTACATCATACTATTTTAATAACGTTGGTAAAATAGGTACTCTTCCAGATATAAATGGGGCAACAATAGTGGGTGATCCAACTCAAAATATCGGACTAACTTGTGACTACCTTAATTTAGATACATCAGCTGACTATTATGTAAATAAAAATTCATATTACTATGAAAAAGCAGAAACTAAATCAGAGCGAATTGGTACAAAAACATATTCATGTAAAAAAACTTGCAGAGAAGTAATAACAGTTGAATATGGACCACCGGTCGCAACAATTGCTGGTTTATGTTTTGAATATAAAGTAAAAGTAAAAAGTGAAATATCATGCGAAACAGAGACTACTGGAGATTTAACTCCACCAAGTGCTGATGATTATAAGACGTGTGAACCTGTTGCTTATTGTGAATCTTCAGATAAAACAGGTAATGATAAATCTGCAGGTCCAAACGAAGAATTTGATAGTTGTGTAAATTCCTGTGATAATGGTAAATATACGCAAAAATGTATTAATAAATGTTATAACAAAGTATATGCGAATAATAGTAATCAATTATTAAGTTATACTGATAAAGTAGAGGCAACTAAATTAGCAGCTTGTAATGGATACATTACTAAAGCGGAGATACTTAAAAACATGTCAAATGCTGAAGCTGGGGCAGCTGTCTCACAAGAAATATTAAGCAATTCTAGTAACAAGGCATGTTACGGATATTATAAATGGAGTAATGGAGATAGTGGAGATATTATCTGGGTACCAGGAGCATCAAATGCTTACTGGGCAAAATACGCTAGATTCTATTTCTTAAATAGCAGTATTGCTGCTGAAACTATGTCTCATGATGTTGAATATAAAGCTTATGGACCAAGTACAAGATATGGGCGTTGGATAAACAGCGAAATAAGGTATTATAAAGCTAATAATAACGGATTTAAAACCGCAACGGCATGGACCGACACAAACGGACATGTCCCTGAAGGCAAAACGGGTAATTATGTTTGTAACTGGAACTGTTCATATACTGGTTGCAATGAAGGTGATAAACTAAATCCTTCAGATGCGGCAGGTGTTTTTGAAGATGATTCACAAAAATACAGAGACTTTTTAAATAGCTGTGCAGCCGAAGCAACATGCTCAACTACAGTTGCAGAGTTTACTATTAAAGCTAATAATAAAATAAAAAATGAAAGTACAGACAATTGGATTGATTTTACAAGTAGTATTCAACAGTCAAATGGTCATGCTTTAGCAACAGATGCTAAGAATATGATTTTAGATAGAAATTATTGCTACGCAGAGGATACAACTCCAAACAAATACTTGACTGAATGGAGTTTCCCAGGAACATGGATTAATAATAAAACAGGTGAAATAAGCTATGTTGAAAAAACAGATAAAGCATGGCACTACAAAAAAGATAAATTTTGTACAAACTTAAATTCAGCTGATGTAAACGTTGGCTGGTGGTATTATGGAATGATGCAACAAATGGGTAAAAGTAAAGTGGACAGTATGAAAAATGTTGATGGTAGCACTATGAATGAAACAGAATTGAAAAATGCAGTAGAAGAATTAAATATTAAAGCAACAACTAGAGACTTTGGTCATTTCAGTTGGAACATAGATGTAAGTTGTTTCTACGCATTATATAATACAAGTTCTACACCTGAGGATAACTGTACAAACCCACCATGTGACGATACTATAAATGAAAATCCAGTATTAAGATATCGAATTCGTACCGTTGATAATTCAGACTTATTCCCATCAACTGATGGGACAGAAACTACTGATAAAACAACAACAGGAAGAACACCAGGATTTAACTGGACAGGAGATGCAGCAAATAGTAAAAATTCAAATTACGTCATTAATCCAGAAAGTTTAATAGAAAGCATTCAAACTAAAGGAGATTCTGTTTATAATGAAGATGCAGAGTACAGCTTTAACTTAGATAAAGAGGCATTAAAAGCAATAAGAACGACAAATTCTAAAAGCTACACAAAATATGAAGGTACTTTTGAAGTAATTAATGGAGTATCAGTTTATAAAAGTTCATTATTTAGAGATGGAAGTACGCTAGATAAGAAATATATTAAGAGTCTGGGAACACTTGGATGTAATAATCAAACAGCAAACGGTGAAAGTTGTAATAACTATAAACAAGGAGGTTAGTATATGAATAAAGGAATGTTAACAGTTGGTATAATTATACTAGCGTTATGTGGATTATTATTAATTAATATTATTTCTAATTATTCAACAGGAAGTGAACTTGATTATTACTTATTAAAAGAAACTACAGATGCTGCCATTGGTGATGCAATCGATGTAAAATACTATCGTGATAATGGTGCACTTAGATTAGATAAAGATAAATTCGTAGAAAACTTTCTAAGACGTTTTGCTGATAGTATTGATAATACTAGAAATTACACAGTAAGTTTTTATGACATAAATGAAGTACCACCAAAAGTAAGTGTAAAAGTAGAGTCTGATACAGTTCTTAGTGCTAAAGGTGAAAATTTAAGTATAATTACAAGTTATGATGCAATTGTTGAGTCAACAGTTTTAACTGATATGTATTTAAAAGAGGCATATAATAATCCTAATAATGAATTAGGAAAGCCTATAACATCAGATAATCCTCAACAAGGATATTAATAAATAAAGAAGGAGAGATAATAAAATGGGGAATACTACAAACGGACTAAAAAAATTCTTGCAAAACAAAAATACTGTAACTGTAATTGGTGTAGTACTTGCAGTTTTAGTATTATACGTTGGATATAATTTGCGTGTTAATAAAGCTATTAATCCAATAACAGTTCCTTATGCTAAAGAAACAATTAAAGGAGGAACACAAATAACACAAGATATGGTAGGAACAATACAAGTTCCACCTTCAATGTTAAAAGGAAACGTGCTTACTCAACAATCACAAATAATTGATAAGTATGCACGTCCTGATAGCATAATTCCAGAAGGAAGCTTATTCTATTCAACAGCAGTAGTTGAAGAAGGACAATTACCAGCTAGTATAATTTTAAAATATCCAAAAGGATATGTATTATATAATATGGCTGTTACTACACAATCTACATATGGTAACTCAGTATATCCAGAAAACTATATTGATATTTATCTAAAAGCAGTTAATAAAATAACAGATGGTGAAGTAACACCAGATGCTGATAAAATTATGTTAGGAAAACTAGTTGAAAATGTTAAAGTCCTAGCCGTAAAAGATGCATCAGGTCAAGCTGTGTTTGCCAACTTAGATGAACAAAGAACACCAGCTATGATAATATTTGCTGTACCGGAAGAAATGTATCTATTACTAAAAAAAGCAGAGTATCTAAGAAATTATGATACAACATTAATTCCAGTACCAACAAATGAAAGTCTACAAGATAAACCAGGTGATGTTAATATATCAAGTGAAGATTTAAAGAACTGGATCAATAAAGTTACAGTATGGACTGAAAGTTAAGATTAAAGAAAAAGAAAGAGGTTGGTTAGATGAACGAAAATATTTTTGATAAACTTGATTTTGGGCCTTTAAAATCCCTATTAGACGATGATGACATTACTGATATATCCTATGATAATAATGGACAGATATGGATTCGTTCTCTAACACAAGGCTCACTTAGAGTAGAAGTAAATGGAGCAACACCAGAATTTGTAGAAAAGCTAGCATTCCAATGTTCAAACGTTATGGGAACAACATTCAATAATGCTAAACCATTTCTAGATGCAGAATCAAGTGAATTACGTCTTAACTTTGTACATCCTTCTATAGCAACAAATGGTATTGCCATGGTTATACGTAAAACACCAGCAAAAATTCGTTTAGAAAAAGAAAAATTACTAAAAGACGATTACTTTACACAAGATATCCATGATATTTTAATAAAATGTGTAGAAGGACATTGTAATATAATCGTCTCTGGTGAAACTGGTTCAGGTAAAACAGAGTTTGTAAAATACCTAGCTAGTCATACTAAAACAAATGAAAAAATAATAACTATTGAAGACACATTGGAATTACACTTAGATAAAATATTCCCACAACGTGATATTGTTTCAATGAAAACAAATAACGTTGCTAGTTATACTGATGTATTAGTTACCTGTATGCGTCAGAATCCAAAATGGATTCTACTATCAGAAGTACGTAGTGCTGAAGCAGTTACAGCTGTACGTAACTCAATATCATCAGGACACAATATCTTATCTACAATACATGCTGATAAAGCATCAGCTATTCCATATCGTCTATACAGTTTGATGGAAACTGATCTAGATGTTAATCAGTTCCTATCAACAATTTATAGATACATCCAATTAGGTGTACACATAAGAGCATACTATAGTAAAGAAAGAGGTAAATTCCATCGTGAAGTAGATGAAGTTACAGAATTCTATGTAGATGAAAATAATGAACCTCAAAGTAGAGTCTTATATCAAAAAATATTTGGTAAAGAACCTATACTTAGAAAACCTAGCAAACATTTAATTGAGTATCTAGAAAACCAAAATATTGATATAACAGCAGTTACAAGTCATATGATAGATGATTTCCCATTTGAAAATGAAGTAGATAATATTGCACCAAATGAAACTACTGTAGAACCTGTTGTTAATGAAAATGTTGCATCTACAGAAAATACAGTAATACCAGAGACACCTTCTGTTACTAATAATACACCTCCTACTGAGGCTGTAGTACCAGTTCAAGAAGCATCTCAAGTATTACCAATACCAGCACAACAAGAAACAGTAGAGCAACCTATAGAAATACAACCTGAGAATCAAATAGTACAAGAAGAACAACCTACTGTAAACCAAGTAATACAAACGCCAGAAGTAGTATTGCCAGCACCTGTAGTAACACCTAATGTACCAGAACAACAAGAAGTAGTATTACCAAATTTACAAACAACTATGGTAGAACCTAATCCAGTAGTAGAACAAGGAGTAACACCTGTTCCAATTCAAGAAATACAACCTTCTGTACCAACTGTCGCAACACCATTGACACAAGTACAAGAAAGTCAAGTAAATGTACCATTACAACCAGGATTAGTTATACCAACAGTTAATAATACTCAAGGATTACCAAGTGTAGCACAAACCATACCTGAGCAATTACCAACATTAGATAGTAATCCTAGTGTACAATAAAAAAATAAAATAAAGAGGGAGTAATAAATATGTATATAGAAGAATTAATAATATTGTTAGTTATTGCCTTTGTCGTATTTGCATATAGAAATTATAAAGGGCAGAATGTTGGAAAATTTATTACTGTCCAAGTCCAAGAAATGTATGATAGATTTGCACCATATTCATTCAAAGTAGTAAGAGAAAAAACAAAAGAATTAGGTCAAGAATATACTCCAAGACAATACATGATACAAGTAATAGGTATGTCTGCCTTTGCTGGAGCTGTTACTTATCTATACTTTTATAACTTACTAATTTGTATTGTCTATATAATAGCAGTTATTATGTTTGTACCTTATTTATCATACCTAAGATGCAAAAGAGTATATAGTGAATTTATTTTTGAACAAATTCAAGTATATACCTCAAATGTAATTATGGAATTTGCAACAACTCAAAGTTTTGTTAAATCACTAGAAGGAGTAAGAAACTCTGGTATCCTAGAAGATCCCGTAAAAAGTGATGTAGATTACATGATAGAATTAGCTTATAAAAATGGTAGTATTGATGAGTCTCTTGCCTATATGAGTAGAACTTATCCATACTACATCGTAAAAAATATGCACCAGTTATTCCTACAAATAACAAAAGAAGGTGCTAGAAACTCAGCTGATTCATTAGATAATATGCAACTAGATATAGACATGCTTGTAGAAAGTGTTTATAGAGACCGTATTGAAAGAGCATCATTTCATAAATCATTCTTACAATTCGGTATAATGTTATACCTCATGGTAATGCTTGTACAATACTTACTAGGTAGAGAAACATATATTATTCTACTAGAAAGAATATATATAAAAATTTTACTTCACGGAGTATTAATTATAAATACTTATTTCCTTGTAAAAGGAGAAAGATACTATAACGAGAATGTAGGTGCTGAATAATGGAAGCGTTAGTAGTAGGAGCAATCATAATAGGTATATTTATATATAATGGAACTATAGATAAGAAAAAATTTATGATTGATAATGAAAAATATTTACAAGCATTTAGAGAAGAAGATTATACATTCTTAGTTTTTGCTAAATACGGAGAATCAGTAGACGTAGATCAACTATATATGAAAAGATGTACTTATGCTATTATTGGATTTTTAGTTGTATTAGCAATAAGTGCAACAGGTGGCTCATCAGGAACATTATTTAATTCACAATTCTTTTTAAACTTAGTATTTTCAATTGTAGCTGGTGTAGCTTTATTTAAAATACCTTATATGCAACTTAAAAGCTTTTATAAAACTCATCTACATGAAATAGATATAATGTTACCATATTATTTAAAGAGTTTAGAAATCTTAATTCAACATTATACTGTACCAGTAGCATTAGGTAAATCTATAGATGATGCTCCTGAAATATTTAAACCAGGCTTAAGAGAATTAATTAATAAAATAAATTCAGGGGACTCTACTATTGATCCATATATGGATTTTGCTAATACTTATCCAGTGCGTGATTCTATGCGTATGATGCGTCTTTTATATAGATTAGGTTTAGGTTCACAAGAAAGAAAACAAGAAAGATTAATGATGTTTTCAAGAACAGTATCAAATCTTCAAAATAAAGCACGTGAGACTAAGTATAAAGAACGTCTTGGACATATGGAAAGTCAAACAATGATTATGTTAGTTGTAACTGGTGTTGGTGTTATGTTAATAATCCTAATATCTATGATGATGATGTTTAGTATGTAATAATTAATGAAAAAATATTGATAAAAATAACGTACTTTGATATAATAAATTTGTAATAATAAGAAAGGAGCGATGCGTATATGAAAGCAGCAACTGGAGAATTAAACTTAACAGTAATTACTTTGATTGCTATAGCAGCAGTTATTGGTTTTTTCTGGGTTATGTGGCCAGGTATTAAGACAGCAATGAACACTCAATGGGGAAATATTTCTGCCAATGATCCTAATGGTGGTATGATCGTATTAGAAAGAAGATAAAAAACAAATAAGAAGAGGTGATTATTTATGCGTGATGCATTTGGTGGACTTATGAACATGGTAATTATTGTTGTTTTCTTGGTACTAGTATCAGGTTATTTAGCGTTCAATGTCAATTATACAAAAGCATTTCGTGTAAAGAATAAAATCATTAGCACAATAGAACAATATGAAGGTAATTGTGAACCGGGTGTTGACACAAATCAATGTAATAAGGCTATAACAGACTACATGTTACAAGTTGGATACAATGCTTCTGACCTAAGAATTTCAGATTGGCAGTGTGCCGATAGTTACTGCATTAAAAAATATAATGCTGAAACAGAAACAGCTACAACAGAAACCGATATACCAGAAAAAGTTTATTACCGGGTTACAACAGCAATTGTTATTGATATTCCTATAATTAATAAAATAATGCCTAATCTAAAGATATTTCAAGTTTCAGGCACAACTAGAACATTTAAGCCTAGTAGATAAATTGAATTGGGTGATGATATAGATGAATGTAATAATAGCAAATGAACAGCAGCAATCACTATCTTCTTTAGATATTGACATTATAAAAACAGTTACTGGTAGTTATGAAGCAAAAGAAATAGTTGAAATGTTTAAAAACTTTTTCTTTAATAAAATGATACTTGATGTAACAGCTATAAAAGGATATGATAATCCAAACAATTATCAAGCCTTAGCTCAGCAAATGGATCCTGAAAAAGTAGTATTATATATACCTGAAAATTCCAAGTTATGTACTGCTACTTTTTTATCTAGGATCATAACATATGGTTTATATAACTTTACAACTAATTTAGATGGTATAAAGTATTTACTTCAAAAATCTAATACATATAAAGATGTTGAACATATATTACAAATGGCAGGACAAGCAGTACAAGTACCAGCAGCAACTGCTGTTTCAAATACAAATAATTCTGTTACAAATCAAAATAATAATTCCATAATAATGGGATTTAGAAGTATAACAGATAATGCTGGTTCAACAACATTAATATATATGTTAAAAAAAGAACTGGAAGCTACATTAAATACTACAATACTAGCAATAGAAGTAGATAAGCGTGACTTTATATTTTTTAATCAAAAAAATATGATATCAACAACTAAAGAAAATCTAAAAGATATTATTGCTAGTAATAGTCAAGTACCAGTTATCTTAATAGATTTAAATACATATCCACATGATGAAGTATGTCACGAAGTCTTCTACCTAATAGAACCAAGTGTTATAAAATTAAATAAGTTAATAAGAAGAGAACCAGGAGCTTTCTCTAGAGTAAAAAATAAAAAAATAATTCTAAATAAAAGTTTATTATCAAGCAAAGATATATCTGATTTTGAAATAGAGTCAAGTGTAAGAGTTGCTTATAATATGCCACCATTGGATGAAAGACAAAGAAATGGTGCTATTAATGACTTTTTAACTAGAACAGGATTAATTAGTAGAGGTTCTAGTAATAATAATTCTGGAAGAGTATTTGGTTTATTTAGAAAATAAAAATTGACAAATAAGCATATATAAGATAATATATTTGTAGAAAAGGAGCGATATTATGGCAAATGGTGGAGCATGTAAAGGTCTAGACCCAATAATTGCGATTATAAAAAATGGTATTCTAAAATACATATGCCTTTTAATCCCAATAGCTTTAATATTATTTGGAGTATTTGATTTAGGAAAGGCAGTTATAGCTTCTGATGAAAAAGAAGTAAAAGCAGCTCAATCTAGATTAATCAAAAGAGTAATTTATGCAGTTGTAGTATTCTTAGTACCACAATTAGTTAACTTAGTTATGGGAATCGTTGCCATCGGAGTTACTGATGGTTCAGCTAATGACTGGGCAACTTGCTGGAATAGCATTTACATAGTAAATAAGTAGCAAATAATTGCTATTTTTTTTTTCTTTTGATATACTTATTATGTTATAATGTATATGGAGTGATTTTATGAAAAAAAGAATCAATATTCTTTTCGTTATATTTATTGGACTAATAAGTTTTAGTTCTTTTAATGTTTCAGCAAAAAGTATTAGTTATCAAGCAAATTCTACATTAGAAGTAGCAACAATTAATGATTATTTTTTGATAGCAGACGATGAAGATAAAACCATCAATGATACTGATGAGACGGATACAAGTAATACTAAATGTGTAGGTTTGCTTGGTGATCCTGATAATCCGGATTCTGTTGCTTGGCTTATAGCAAAAATATTAGATTATCTAAGATTATTAGGACCATTGATGGTATTAGTATTAAGTAGTCTAGACTTTGCTAAAGCAATATTAACATCAGATGATGAAAGTCTAAAAAAAGCCCAAAGTAACCTAATCACAAGATTAATTTTAGCGGTATTATTATTTGTACTACCAACACTTATTGAAGTTATTTTAGATATATTTGGAATAACTTCAAGCGATATATGTATATT
The DNA here is from genome assembly GCA_963660495.1 of Acidaminococcus fermentans. Lineage (GTDB taxonomy): Bacteria > Bacillota_I > Bacilli_A > RF39 > UBA660 > CAG-877. The sequence continues at coordinate 29,896 of CAVKYO010000046.1, read as the reverse complement.
TAATTGGGAAGGAGAGATAAAATGACAGACTTCATGAGTCCAGATATTATAGCGGATGCAATAAGAACAGTTTTTACGTTTTTTGATTTTATCTTTTTCGGACTATTACAAGGTGTTTATCAAGTCTTCTTTAATGTTGCAACAGCAGAGTTATTTTCAAACGCCTTAATTAGAGATTTTTATTATAGATGTCAATTAGTAATTGGCGTTTTTATGCTTTTTAAATTAGCTGTCACTATCCTAGAAGGAATAATGGATCCAGCCAGAGTAACAGATAAAAAAGCTGGTGCAGGTAAAATAATTTCCAGAATAATTACATCGTTAGTTATTCTAGCTTTAATTACACCAATAAATATTCCAACTCCCCAGAACAGTTGGGAAAAACAAGTAAACAACAATGGTTTACTCTTTGGTGCACTATATTCACTACAAGAGAGAATCCTTTCAAATAATACCATAGGTAAACTAGTATTAGGTACAACAGAAGCAACTGATGATACTGATGAACAAGGCAAAACACTTTCCGAAAATGCAAGTGAGTTTGCTGGTCAAATACTTCGTGGTTTCTTTAGAATAAATGTAATACCAGAGCCAGATGAAGGATACGACGTAGAAGATGGACAAGATCCAGAAGTAAATGAGGATAATCGTTTATGTGAGTTTACAGATGAGCAAGAAGAGTTTTATAATACAGCTACACCATCAGAATTATTATCAGCTGTTAATGATACTTGTGATGTAGATAAAGACAGTGACTGGTTTCAAAAAATTTTGGTAAAAGTTAAAAGTGTATTATTAGATAAAGAGACATATTACAGATATTCATACAGTCCATTAGGCGGAATTGTTGCCTTAATTATTTCAATAATTATGATATTATACACAATAGATGTAGCTATAAGGGCTTTAAAACTAGCAATACTTCGTCTAATAGCTCCAATACCAATAATTAGTCATATGAGTATATCACCTAAAGAAGGAAGAGGAGAAGACGCCTTCAATAGCTGGGTAAGAAGTTTAACTAGTACTTATTTAGAACTATTTATACGACTTGCTATTATGTACTTTGTTATATATTTAATACATGACATGATAGCAAATGGTATCGTTATCAATACCGGAACAGGAATTGTCGGAGTACTTTCATTTGTATTCATTGTCATTGGTATATTTATTTTTGCTAGACAAGCTCCAAGATTTATCGAAAACTCTCTTGGAATGAAAGGTCATGCCGGTGGAATAGGAGCCGCAATAGCAGCAGCAGGCGTAGGTTCACTACTTGGCGGTGGAGACAGAAATAACGTTCTTGATAGTATGAGAGAGGCGTCTAGAACAGTACAAAATGGTGGAAAAGATCCAGGCGAAGGCTTATTCAAAACATATAGAGATAATCAAGTTAAAAAGATACAAGACAAAGCAAGCAATATGATGAGAGATGAATATTACAAAAGAGGCTTAGATATAGATGATATTGATGATGGCAGTAGAAATGCAGATGGTACTTTAAAAACTGAAAAAGAATTAAATAAACCTTCACATTGGTGGCAAGCACATGAAGGCAGATTCTTAGGCTTTAAAACCGGTAACGATGTTGCAAGTGCACAAAGGACTTTAAATGGAGTAAAAAATAATCAGGCAAGATATTCTGCAAATTGGGCAACTCATGAAAGAGCAACAGGTCGTGGAAATACTGTAAGAGGTGGATCAGAATTCCATACAAGAACGGATGCTTATCCAGTACCAACGCCAGAAGGTCAACAAGGAACGCCACCATCAGGAAATACAGAAGCATTAGCTTCAGCAAGAAGTAGAATGAATGACTCATCATTAAGCAAAGAAGAAAGAGAAAGTGCAAGAAATGAGGCAACACGATTAAGCAATGGATTTAATAATAGTTTAGGAATGGATAATTCTGGCGGAACAGGATACAGTGCTGGACAAGCCGGTCAACCAAATACTGATACTAGAGTACCAAGTCCAGATGTTGCACCTGATCGTCCATATGATAGGACACCAGGTCCAGGACCAGGCGGATTTGGCGGACCAGGTGGCGGACCAGGTGGACCTCCTCCAGGACCATAAATAAATGAATAATTAGGAGTGTGATATAAGTGAATTATTTAATACCGGCTAATACAAAAAATGGACAATTAATATTAGGTATGTTTAGAAAAAGTGATTTAATAATTTTAATTTCTGGTGTCATAACAACAGTAGCGATACTTGCTTTTATCCCTATAACAACAACTTTAGGAACAATACTTGCCTTGTCACCAGGAATTATCTGTGGCTTACTAGTTATGCCAATACCATATTATCACAATGTTTTAAATGTCATTATTGAGTTATATGATTATATAACATCAAGACAAACTTATAGATGGAAAGGTTGGTGCTATAAAGAATGGCTAAAAAAGTAACATCTGGTTATACAGAAGACTGGTTACCAGTAAAAGGAATTCAGAATGGATTCATTATAACTTCAAATAATCAGAAAGTAACAGGTGTAAAAGTTACACCTAGAAATATATTTATTCTTGATCAAAATTCTCAAGATAATGTTCTTATCAGTTTAAAAAACTTTTACAATATGATAGATTTTGAATTCTGGCTAGTAGTAGCTGACCGTCCTGTTGACATCTCAGTTTATATGGCACAGCTTCAACTTCTATATAACGAAGCTCCAAATCCTGCAATTAGAAAGTTAATTATGCAAGATATTAATAAAGGTAATGCTTTTATTAATAATAATATTGTTGATACAGAATACTACTTATTATTTAAAGATAAAAATGTAGACTTACTACAAAAACGTGTTAGAACAATGATTAATGGACTTGCAAGTTGTGGATTAAATGCTTCTCAAGTTAACAATGCCGACTTAAGAATTATTCTAGAAAACTTCTTAAACGCAGGCGAAAATACTGAATTTGGGACGGTGATGTCATAATGAGTATCGGAATTAAAAGTCAATTAGCACCAAAGGGACTACACTTTAATCCAAGTGATTTTGTTATTAGTGATAACTATGCAACTATTTTAACCGTTATATCATATCCTAAATATATTCAACCAGGTTATCTATCATCACTAACTAACATGCCAGGAATAAAAGTAGTAGTAAAGCACATCCCAGTACCATTTCAGCAAATGGCTAAGATGCTAAATAAACAAGTAGCTGATTTAAAAGAAAAATATAAAAATGAACACGACTTAACAGTTCGTGAAAGATATCGTCAAGATGCTGAAAGTTTGGAATACTTTGTTTCTATGTTAGCAGCAAGTCAAGCTCGTATCTTTGATTTTCAAATGCATATTATGATTACTTCTCCAACAAAAGAAGGATTAGAACTAAAGAAAGTTAACGTTAAAAACTATTTAGACGCTATGGAACTACGTGCTATATCATTACGTTTTGAACAAGAAAAGGTTTTAAAATCAATTTTACCAATATTCCCAGCTCAAGATATAGAACAACGTATTGGTACACCAATACCTTCAGTAACAATAGCGGCTATGTATCCATTTATCTTTGACAGTATTAAAGATCCAGGATTATCAACATTACTAGGAATAGACTTTTCTGGTGGAGTAATCCTATTTAATCAGTTCTTATATAAAATAAGAAAAGAAAATAATCGAAATAATGCCAACATGATTATGTTAGGTACATCTGGATCAGGTAAATCAACAGCGGCAAAACTGTTGCTAAGAAGTCATATTCGTAACGGTTGTCAAATTGTTATAATCGATCCTGAAGACGAATTCAGAGAAATAACACAAGCCTTCGGTGGAGATACAGTAGATATAGGTAAAGGTGGAGAATTTGGATTAATAAATCCATTAGAAGTAGTAATCGATGCAGATGAAGAAGAAATAAAACAAGGACTTGGTTACACAGTTTTAACAAGGACCTTACAATTCTTAAAAGCCTTTATGAAATACTATGATCCATCAATTCAAGAAGATGTCTTAACAATGTTTAGTGAAGTAGTACAAGATACATATAAACGTTTTGGAATTGACTTTAATACAGACTTTTCTCACTTTACTAGTGCTGACTATCCTACATTTAGTGATGTATATGCCACAATAAAAGGAAAATTAATGTCAATGACAGAACAAACTCAAGAACGTGAAATTATGGAACGACTTGAATTAAAAGTTAGACCAATAACAAAAGAATTAAAATTCTATTTTGATGGTCATACAACAATAAGTAAAGATAGTGACTTCATGGTATTTAATATCAAAGAGTTAATGAATAGTGATACAACAGTTAAAAATGCCTTATTCTTTAACGTATTAAAATATGCCTGGGGACTATGTTTAGACTACGATGTTGATACTATTCTTATGGTTGATGAAGCACACGTATTATTAGGTGATAAAAACACACTAGGAGCAGACTTCCTTGCTCAAGTACAACGTCGTGCACGTAAGTACAATACAGGAACAATAATAATTACTCAACAGCCAAGTGACTTCTCAGATCCAGCAGTTATTACTCAAGGAAAAGCAATATTTGATAACTCATCATATTACTTAGTCATGGGTCTAAAAAAGCAAGCTGTTGAAGATTTATCATTATTAATTGATTTAAATGAAAGTGAAAAAGAAAGTATAAAACGTTATTCTCAAGGTGAAGCTTTATTCGTTTGTGGAAATAGACGTATGAGAATAAATGTTACAGTAACAAAAGAAGAATTAGACTCCTTTGGTACCGGAGGAGGATATTAGTAGTATTGGATGGTGATAACATGTCAGCATATACAGCAAATAGAAGAGGCAACTCTGATAATAAAAAAAATGATGCTAATAGCAACAACAATAAAAATGCACAAAACGTAAAAAAAGCAGCTGACATGGCTATTGCCAGTAAAAATCCTTATGCTGTAGCAGCTGGTAAAGCTGTAAAAACAGCAGATAAATTAACCGATGGAAAGAGTAGTGAAGCTTTAGGAAATGCAGCCGATAAAATAAAAAATAAAATGCCTAATAATAAAGCTACTCAAGATATGTTTAATAAAATAAAAGAATCTGGTATGAAAGATAGGCTTAATAATGCCTCAAAAATGGCTGGACAAGAGTCAGCTGACACTCTAGAAGAACCAGAAGAAAAGTCCGCCTCATCATTTTTAAAAGATAGAATATTAGATAAAAAAAATAAAAAAAGTGAAGAAAAAGAAGGAGAAATTTCCGTTAAAGGCAATGCCTTTATTAAAAAAGCCTTGCCAATATTAATACCTGTTTTTGCTTTTTTCTTTTTTCTTCTCTTAATAGTTACAATATTTAATAGTTCAGTAGCAAGTGATTTAGATGATGCTCTTGGTGCTAGTGATGCCGCTGGAGAACAAACTGATGGTAGTGAATATAAAGCATCAAGTAAAGAAGCACAAGAGTTTTATGAAAGAATAAACGATGTAAAGTTAGAAATGCAATCTGAAGGAAAAACTGTAAAAGCAGTTAGAGTAGTTGCTGTATATCATATCGTAAACTATTATGACAATTCTGTAAAATATGAAGATATGTCAAAAAGTGAAATAAGAAAAATTGCGAATAGTATGTTTGAAGATAATACTTATAATGAGGAGACTTTTAAAGACAATCTTGTTAATGATATACTTCTTGATTACTTTCCAGATTATAGTGAAACTAAAAGAAAAAAATTGGCTAATGAAATAATAAATTACGCTAAAAATTATGAAAAACTTGTTGAAAAATACAATAATGGTAGTTCAGATTGTGCTGCACAAGGAACTTGTACATATAAAATTAAAGGCTTTAACACTGGACAAGGCACTATAACAAAAGAAATAGAAGCCTCTAATATTAAGGTAAGACTAATGACCTGTGGTGATTTAGGAAGAGGAAAATCAATTCCAGGTGAAGAACTAGTCGATTTTGAAAAGTACGTTACAGGTGTAGTCTATGGTGAACTTGGTACGGGAAATAAAGCTGAAGCATATAAAGCACAAGCTGTTGCTGCTAGAACTTATGCTTTAGTTAGACCTAAAGCCATGGGTGGAGCCTTTGGATTAAAACTAGAAGAAGAAAATGGTCAATGGATTATTCAAATCAGAAATTGTACAGAAGACCAAGTGTATTGTGATCCAGATCAAGGTTGTTCAACAACGACAACAGCAGGTAATGCAGATACAACCGGAGCAACTATTTTCTCAGGAGCTACTACTAAATCATACACCATAAAAAAAGCCTTACCAGAAGACTCCGACTTGCGAACAGCCGTAAGTTCTGTCATGGGTCAAGTCCTAGTAGATGCCAACGGTTACTTAGTAAATTCAGGCTATGATAGCAGTGTTCAAAATAAATGGATTTCTTTAGCAGCCTCAGGTCTTGACTATAAACAAATATTAATCTCATACTACGCAGTAGCTGATAAAGTAGTAGAAAATAGTTGCAACATCAATGGTAGCACAACGTGTTCGATACTATCATCTGGACCATATGCAAACTGGAAACAATATGAAGGTGAATGGACAAGTGTTCAAATAGGTTCTTCTGGAAAAACAATTAAAAACATTGGATGTTTAGTAACATCAATATCTATGTTAGTAGCAAAGTCAGGTCAACCAACGACTATTACAGGAGACTTTAATCCAGGTACCTTTGTTCAAGCCTTAAATAGCAATGGAGGATTTACAAGTAGCGGATCCTTAATCTGGGGAACAGTTACCAAAATAGTCCCATCATTTAAATATCAAGGTGCCGTATCAGTAGCCGGAATGTCAAAAGAACAAAAACTAAAGAAACTACAAGAATTACTTAGTAATAAAAATAACTACGTAGTAGCCGAAGTAAAAGGTAACACCGGTGAACACTGGGTAGCAATAGATGGTATCTCAAATGGAAGCATTGTAATGATGGATCCAGGTAGTCCATCAGCTGATCTCTGGGCACAATATGACTGGAGAAATACAAGTCAATTTAATTACTATACAATTGGATAGGAGATTATTAATGAAAAAAAGATATATTGTAATTTTAATCATAATAGCAGTTTATTTTACAGTCTTCTTTTTGTTATATGGAAGAGATGAATTAAAATACTCAAAATTAAAAACAACATTAATAATAGGTGATAATACAATTTGGCAATTAGAAGAGAAAAAATGGTATAACATTGCCAATTCAAAAGCTAAAGAAGAATTAAATTGGCAAGAATTTACTGTTTTCATAAATAATGAAAAGTTGGGAAAATATAACTTAGTTTATGATGATAAATGGTATTTATTTGACAATAAGAAAAATCCAATATCTTATTCTGGAAATTTAATAGCGTATTCTGCTAATTATGAAATGAAAATAAAAAACTTTAATCAAGAAAAAATATCAGATTATACTAAAGTAAATGAAGTCTTATCAAAAAATAATATCACATCAAATCAAGAGTTAACAAGTAACACTCAAATTAGTGTTGATATAGATAATGATGGAATAGATGAAAAAATATATGTAGTAGGTAATGTATTTCCAAAAGAAACTGATCCAGAATATATTTTTAGTATAGTATTTATGGAAAAAAATGATATAATATATCCAATTTATAAATCAATTGCCAAAAATAAAAGTTTCAATGGTTGTAAACCGTATATAAATTCTATCATAGATGTTAATGATGATGATAAATATGAAATAGTATTATCATGTAGTGCTTATAGTACAGAAGGAACTATTGATATGCTATATAAATTCAGTAATGATAAATTTAGTATTATAGTTAGTAATCAATAAAATATTTAATGACGTTTTAAATAGTTGATGTTATAATATAGGCAGAAAGGAAGTAGTAACATGAAATTTAAGTTTCGAGCAGATTCTCATGACTTATTAATATTTGGAGTCTTCTCATTATTTTTACTATATATAGTAGCAATTGCAATTGTTAATCTAGCAACTTTTGCATCAGAAGGGACATTATCAGGATTTAATCCTTTACCAGCCTTTGGTCCTAAATATATAGTTACAACTTTAACATTTTTCTTATTAGCACTTTTTGCCTTATTTGTAAGTGTCAGTTCCTACTTTTTTGAAAGAGAAAAAGGTATAGGTATAACTACTGAAAAGAAAGATAAAGGTTATTCACGTTGGGCAAAAGATAAAGAAATTAAAGAAGAATTAGAGTGTGTTAGTGTAAAACAAAAAAGAGCTAAAGCTGCTGGAATTCCTTTAATTGTAAATGAAAATGAACTTTGGGTAGATAATGGAGAATATCATTCTTTAATCATTGGTGCCACTGGTTCTGGTAAAACTGAAGGATTTGTTCATCCACAGGTACATAGTTTGGGTAAAGCTAGAGAATCAATGATTATTACCGATCCAAAAGGTGAAATATATGAAAAAAATAGTATGATGCTTAGAGAATTAGGTTATCAAATTGTACTTTTAAATTTTCGTGATCCTCAAATGGGTAGTGCTTGGAATCCTATGACTTTACCATATAAAATGTGGAAATCAGGTAATCATGATAAAGCGATAGAATTACTTGACGACTTAGCGTTAAACATTCTATATGATGAAAGTAATAAAAATGCCGATCCATTCTGGGAAAAAACATCAGCTGATTATTTTTCAGGAATTGCTTTAGGATTATTTGAAGATGCCAAAGAAGATGAAATTAATATTAATAGTATTTCTCTAGCAACAACAGTTGGTGAAGAAAAATTCGGTGGTTCTACTTATATTAAAGAATACTTCAATGCAAAAGATCCTGCTAGTGCCGCAGCAATTAATGCATCAAGTACTATAATGGCACCAACTGAAACTAAAGGAAGTATCTTATCTGTATTTAAACAAAAAGTAAAATTATTCGCATCACGTGATAACTTAAGTGAAATGTTATCATATAGTAGTGTTGATCTTGAAAGTATTGGTGAAAGACCTACCGCTGTATTTATCGTCATTCAAGATGAAAAGAAAACATATCACTCATTAGTTACAATACTTTTAAAACAAATATATGAAACTTTAATCGCAACAGCACAAAAAAATGGTGGAAAACTACCAGTAAGAACAAATTTCATACTAGATGAGTTTGCTAATATGCCACCATTAAAAGATGTAACAACAATGATTACAGCTGCTCGTTCAAGACGTATTAGATTTACAATGATTATTCAAAACTTTGCTCAATTAGATGCTGTATATGGAAAAGAAGATGCCGAAACAATTCGTGGTAACTGTGGAAACATAGCCTACTTAATAACAACAGAATTAAAAGCACTTGAAGAAATATCTAAAATGTGTGGTGAAGTAAAATCTAAAAAAGATGAAAAAACAGCTTCAACTCCATTGGTAACAGTATCAGACTTACAAAGAATGAAAATGTTTGAAGTTATAATTTTACGTATGCGTAAGCAACCATTTAAAACAAAATTAACTCCAAACTTTAAAATAGACTGGGGTAAAAAATATCCATTAGCTAAATATCCAAATAGATCAAAAAGAGAAGTTCATACCTTTGATATAAAAGAATTTGTCAAAAATCAAAAGAAGAAAAAACTTTTAGATATGATGAATGCTGCTGAAATGGACTCAAGACCAGATAACAGTGAAAAAAGTAAAGCTGACGCTTTTGACTTTGCACCAAGAAAAAGTTCACTTGGCTCTTCTATAAGTCCATTAACGGCAAAAAGCCAAGAGGACAAAAAACCTATAGAAAATACAGTAAAAGAAGCCACATCTACATTTAAAAGTATGGAAACTATCCAAGCTAATACAACTAAATTGTCAACACCAGAGAAAAAAGAAACAAAACCAGTTGATGATAACTTCAATTTCGACGTTGATGAATTAGTCAAAAAAATAGATGCTAAAATTGCTGAACTTGAAGAAGAAGAAAAAAAGAATAAAGAAAAACAAGAAACAGTTAAGCTAGTAGTAGCTACTGAACAAAACAACCAAGAAAGAGTAGAATTACCTAAAAATAGTGTTGTTAAAGAGCAGACAACAATGTTACCTAATAATAAATTAGAATTACAAGATGATGATAATGATGATGATTTCTTTGATGACTTTTTTGATAACTAATATAATGAAAGGAATTAAAAAATATGAACCTTAATTTTAATCAAAGTAAAAAAAATGGAAAAGTAAATGAAATAGAAACTGATGAATATGAAGAAGAAATTGAAGAAGTAGAGGAAGATGACGATGAAGAAGACCAAGAAGAAAGCAAAACCTCCAAAAATAAAGGACAAGATGACTTCAAAAAATTCATTATAAAACTAGTTTTAATAGTCGTTGGAGGTATGATTCTTTTATTCGTAGTTTTAAGTATTGCTTCTTTATTTACTAAAGGAAATTATAGCTATGAAAAAATTGAAGAGATAATGACTAATGCCGCTAAGTCATATTTTAAAGAATATCCAGAAAGTCTTCCTAAAAAAGAAAACCAAATAGTTGAAATAGAAGCAACAACACTAGCCCAAGCAGGAAAGATGAAAGACTTAAGTGAGTATACAAAAGAAGGTGTTACTTGTACTGGAAAAGTAAGTGTTGCAAAGGCCGATGAAGATTACGTCTATACTCCATCATTAAACTGTGGTGATGCATATACTGATAAAACCCTAGCAACAGCAGTAAAAGAAGACTCCAAGGTAACAACGTCAGGATATGGTTTATATAATATGAACAACAACTTTGTTTTTAGAGGTGAAGAAGTTAATAACTATGTATCAATAAATGAAAATTTATGGCGTATAGTTAAAATTGATAGTAATAGTAATGTTTATTTAATTAAAGAAGACTACATTGGCTACGCTGCTTCTTGGGATGATAGATATAATTCTGAGTTAAAATACAATGTTGGTATAAATAACTATTCAGCAAGTAGAATAAAAGAATATCTTTCAGAGTTATATAATACAACGAAAGAAGACTTGATTTTCTTAACAGATACAGATAAAACAAAATTATCTAGTTACGAAGTATGTACAGGAAAAAGAACTATAAATAGTACAACTAATACCAATGAACTTGAATGTAAAAGTACTGTAGCCGGACAAAAACTAGGTTTATTAACAGTATCAGATTATATTAATGCCAGTATTGATCCAAATTGTACTAGCCCAGAAAGTCCTTCTTGTCAAAACTATAACTACTTGACAGTTAAATATCGTTGGTGGACTGTAACGGCAGAAGAAAATAGTTCATCATCAGTCTTACTTGTAAATGAAAAAGGAAAAATTATCAGTGCAAAGTGTTATGAATATAATTACATAAGACCAGTGATAAAACTAAGTAATAGAATTATGATTAATTCTGGAAATGGAACAGAAGAAAATCCATATATACTTAAATAATAAGTAGGAATCTGTAATTACTGCAGATTCTTTTTTTTCATCTAATACTATAGAGGTGAAAATATGTCAATTGATATGAATGATTTTTTAACTATAGTAAATAATACACATAGTACATTAAACATAATTGATATTAGAACCAAATACATATATGAGTTAAGTCACATAAGCAATTCAATAAACATTCCTTATGAATACTTATTGTTGAATCCATCAAAATATTTAAACAAAAATGATACTTATTACTTATATTGTCAAGCTGGATACACCAGTAAAAGTATATCTAAAAAATTAAACTCCTTAGGATATAAAACAATAAGTATAAATGGAGGATATAATAGTTACCGCCTAAACATTAAAAGATATTAGAATTTTCTAGTATCTTTTCTTTTGAATTTAATACACTTGTCTATAATAAATTAATTAGTACTAAACTAGCTACTATTTTCTTGAGACATTTCTAATTTTGTATTATAATAAAATAGGAAGGTGAACAACTTGGACTTAATAAATACAATAGTTGAATACAGTACAGAAGTTATTTCAAATGGCGGTATATTACTAGGTATGTTCCTAATAATTATTGAATCATTTATACCAGTTTTACCTTTAGGAGTATTTATTGCCCTAAATACTCATACCTTTGGATTACTACCAGGTATAGTAATGTCATGGGTTTCAACGTGTATTGGCTGCTACATTTCATACTTAATATTTTACTATATATCAAACAACGTAATATATAAATATCTGAGTAAAAGAGTAAGAAAAAAAGTTGATAAAGCTATCGATAAATTTCAAAATATATCACTAGCAAATCTAACAGTAATAATAACTTTACCATTTACACCAGCCTTTCTAATAAACATCCTAGCCGGTGTTTCTGGAATGTCAAAGAAAAAATTCATCGTAGCCTTACTTATAGGAAAAATATTTATGGTTTCTTTCTGGGCATACATAGGCAAAAGTTTTATAGAAAGTATGACTGATATCTCATCAATAATAGTAATATCAATAATGATACTAATAGCTTATACATTATCAAAAATAATAGGAAAAAGTGCAAATATAGAGTAGGTGAAAATATGGAATATGTAATTATAATTTTATTAGTAATTAATCTTATCATTGGTGTAATATCAATATTTAAAAATATTAATGAAAGTAATATAACAGAAAGACTTGGAAAATTAGAAGTAAGTATGATGAAAGAACTAGGAGATTTTAAGTCTGATATAAGTAGAAATTTAAATAAAGATTTCACATCTTTAAATGAACAATTAGAAAAAAGACTAATCGCTATTAATGAAAAAGTAAATGAAAGACTAGATCAAAACTTTGAAAAGACTAATAAAACTTTTATGAACGTTATTGAAAGATTATCAAAAATAGATGAAGCACAAAAGAAAATAGAAACTTTATCAACTGATATTGTTAGTCTTCAAAGTATTTTAACTGACAAAAAGACACGTGGTATCTTTGGAGAAGTAAACTTAAAGCACATTTTAACTAGTGTCTTTGGTGAAAGAAATGATAATATATTTCGCCTACAATATACTTTAAAAACTGGTGTTATAGCCGACTCAGTAGTCTTTGCTCCAGAGCCTCTTGGTACCATAGCAATTGACTCAAAGTTTCCATTAGAACACTATCAATTAATGGTTGATAAAAAGCTATCTCAAGAATTAAGAGATAATTATGAAAAAATGTTCAAGCAAGACATGAAAAAACATATAGATGCTATAAGTAGTAAATATATAATACCTGGTGAAACAGCAGATCAAGCAATTTTATTTTTACCAGCAGAAGCAATATTCGCCGAAATAAATGCCTATCACCAAGATATAATAGATTATGCCTATAAAAAGAAAGTCTGGATTACAAGTCCTACTACTTTAATATCAACCTTAACTGTAGTAGAAATGATTATAAAAAATATGGAAAGAGACAAATACACATCAATAATCCATGAAGAATTAAATAAATTAGGTCTAGAATTTGCTCGTTATAAAGAACGTTGGGATAAATTAGCTAGAAGTATTCAGACTGTAAATAAAGATATTGAAAATGTATCTATTACATCTGACAAAATTACTAAAAAATTTGAAACTATCAATAAAGTAGACGTTTCAATGTTAGAATATCAGGAAAAAGAATAATTATAATTAAAAGGAGGGATAGTATGAATGATAATCAAGGTAATAAGTTCTTTACCAATTTGCCATCGGTAGTACCTAATAATAATCAAAACAACACTCTACAGCAAGGCTTACCATCTATACAAGCTCAGAATAATAATATTAATCCTCCTCAAAACAATCAAAATCAGTTCCCTCAAACTACTAGTAATATTCAAAACATAAGTTCAAGTAATAATCAGAACAATAATTTTTCATTTCTACATAATAATCAAAATCAAAATCAGTCAAATACTTCACCTATGAATTTAAATCTACCTGATCAAAGTATAGATATAAGACCAAGTGAGACAAGTTCTAAATTAAAAAATGATATGAGCTTTGGTTTTGACTTCCTGCCTAAAGAAGAACTAAAAGAAGATAGCACCAGCAATAAGAAAAAAGTATTCTCAAGCCTTTTTAAAAGTCAAAATAGTGACCAAATTGCCATTAAAGATACTAAATCATATTCATCAGTAGTAGATGAAATAGTAAATGATGCTTCTAAACAAACCAACTTTAAAAACATCAGCAATAACACTATCGGTAATACAAATAGTGAACTTTTAAATAACTCCATAAATATACTTCCAATTAATCAAATGAATGATACTCCTCCCTCTCTGGGACAAGATGAAAAAAGTATGAATTCAACACTAAACGTTCCATTCGGTACTCTTTCAACAACAGCACCAAGTCCACAAAATATAACAGATTTTCATAGAAGAAATTTATTAATGGAATTTGTTGGCTATAAATATGAAAAAATATCACAAAATCCTTTAAATATTTTTGCCTTAATTTTTGGCGAGTTCTATGTACTATATAGAAGAATGATAGTAATTGGAATGTTACTACTTGCATTAAGAATAAGTCTGATAATCTATGTTAATCCCTATTTATCACTTATAATTAATATAGTTTTATTTTTAACTTTCAACAAGACTTATTTATTAATTGCTAAAGGTAAAATAAGAAGTGCAGAAAGAAAAAATCGTAATGCTACTTATGAACAATTAAAAAATACAGTAGTAGCCTCTGGACAAACAAAAATGTCTAATCCAATTACTGCTGTCTTTGTAACTTTAATCATTGGACTTATCTATTTAATCGCAACCAATCTCAATAGTTTCTCATTTGGTCCATTTAAAGACTTTAATATTCTAGTTTTATTAGGTAAAAATCCAGAATTTAAAGGTGACTTAACATATGACAATAGTACCAATATAAATAATTATTATGAAATAGTTATGCCTGAGGAAATAAAAAGTCCTGAATCCAGTCAAGGAAGTATAATAGGGGGAATTAAAACAGATCCAAACGATAATTTCAGTAATTGTCATTATAGCTTTAATGTTTTAAAAGACTACTCAAATGCTAAAAACTTAGCTAAACAAATGAAAAACTATTATAAACTTAAAAATAATCCTGAAGAATTACAAATAAACAGTATAACTTGGTATCATATTTCATACGAAAATAACGGAACTGTTAATTTATACTTAACATCACGTAATAAAAAGGTATATATGTATGAGTTTAGAGAAGAAAAAAATGCAAATACAGCATCTTGTGAACAATATAATACAAGTATCTTAAACTCAATTTATTATAAATAAGCACTTAGGTGCTTTTCTTTTGTAAAAAAATAGATTTTAAAACATAAAATTAACTATGATAATAAAAATAATAATAATGCTAATTTCACTATTCATGATGTCATTAGGAATAACTTATATAATAATGTACATTAATCTATTTACTTTTGGCTATACTATAAAAGAATATGTTTTCTATATTTTAAAACAACCAGAGTGTTATTTATTTATAATAGGTCTCATAATTCAAATAATAATTATATATACTTGGAAAGGAAAAAGAACATGAATTATATTTATGATGTATTACTTAACTTTAATGATGCCGATGAATACTTTGAATTTTATGAATGGAAAGATGATGACTACTTTGAACACATAAAAAGAATTCCAATTATTAGAATTAGTTCCGAACAAATGCAAGAAATATTTAATTATAAAATAAAGATTGATAGTAAACTTAAAGAAAAAATAAAAGGAAGTACAATTTCTTATGAAAATAAAAAAGATATCAAGTATGGATGTCTTTTCTCAGACTTAAACAAGGTCCTAGCTTTAGAATTTAATAGTAAAGGAATAGTAATAAGTAAAAGTAATTTATTATTAGATGAAGAAGAAGATATCTTAGATGAAGCAACTTTATTAGATGAAGAAAAAATAGAATATGAAATAATTGAAAAATATAAAATAGACTACTTTCTAACAAGAGATGAATCCTTTAAAAAGAAATATTTATTAAAAGAGTTAAATTACTTAGCAAAAGAAAAGGACTATGAGAAATTAAACTATTTATATGAAGAAATATTTCCAAAAGATGAATTAACTTTTTTAGAAAAGATAGATAAACTTGTAAAAGAACTGAACGAAAATTATAATAGTAAATTAAATGAATTATATGAAATAGTAAGACTAACTTATACAAAAAAATAGACTACATTAGTAATCTATTTTCATTGCTTTTTTAACTTTAGAAATTTGTTTTTTAGCTCTTTCTCTAGCAATCTCAGTTCCTTTATTAAGAATTTCACTTACTTCTTCAGGATGCTCATCATAATATTTTCTTTTTTCTCTTATTGGCTTCAAGAATTCATTCATTGCTTCAATTAATTCCTTTTTACATTGAACACATCCACGTTCTCCTTTTTTACATTCACTACATACTTTTTCTACATTTTCAGGACTATTAACTAATTTATGATAATAGTAAACCATACAAACATCAGGATTTGCTGGATCATCTTTTTTAATCTTTGTAGTATCAGTAAGTGCTCCCATGACTTTTTCTTTAATTACTTCATCACTGTCAACTAAATAAATAGCGTTGCCTAAACTTTTTCCCATTTTTTCGTTACCATCTAATCCTTTTATTCTAGGATTGTTACTTAAAACTTGTTCAGGTTCTCTTAAAGTTTCACCATAGATAGAATTAAATTTTCTTACAATTTCACGACATTGTTCAATTAAAGGAATTTGATCATCACCAACTGGAACACACTCTCCATCAAACGCCGTAATATCAGCAGCTTGGGAAACAGGATAGCCTAAAAATCCATAAGTAATTGATTCTCCATTATTACCAAACAAACTTTTCTTTTGAGCAATTTCGGTTTTAACGGTAGGGTTTCTTTCAAGCCTTGCAACTGTGACTAAGTTAGAATAAAAAATCGTTAATTCTGCTATTTCAGGTATTTTTGATTGAATAAAAAAGTTAACTTTATTTGGATCTAGTCCAAGTGCTAATAAATCTTTTGTTATCTCAAATACATTAGTTCTAACCTTATCCGGATTATTGAAGTTATCAGTTAAAGCTTGAACATCCGCAACTTCTAAATAAAAATCATAGTCATTTTGCATTTTTACCCAGTTTTGACAAGCTCCAAAATAGTGTCCTAAATGTAAGTTTCCTGTAGGTCTAAGACCAGTTAAAATTGTTTTCATAAAAATCTCCTCACTCTCTAATTATTTTAGTTTTAAACATCAAAGCACCATCGTCTTTTTAATATAAACATAAAACTTCACCTCTAAAAATAAAAGACTCTAATCCTAATATAGGACAAGAGTCTTGTGCCACCTAACATAGTTCATATACTAACATATATGTTCAATTTATAACGGGAAGAATATCCCGGCCTTTTATACTATAATTTCCAAAAGGCACTCATTAGTCCATTCAATATCGATCCATTACAGTCTTCCAGCAACCGACTGTTCTCTATAAACTTCAATAATATCTACTAATCTAAATCACAGTTTTCTTAACTAAATTAATATTAACATAACAGTTTTAAAAAGTCAAACAAGGACAGGAAAAATTGCCAATAAAAAGGTTGTCTAAAAAATAATTATAAGTTATAATATTAGAAGTTGGAGGGATAATATGGCAAAAGAAACAAAAACAAAAGAAATTAAGAAAGAAGAAACTAAGAAAAATGTTCATGAAGTACCTGTAAAAATTGAAGGTGAACAATGGACAAAAGCTTTAGATAAAACATTTGCTAAAAAGCAAAAAACAGCTAAGGTTGATGGTTTCCGTACAGGAAAAGTACCAAGAGACATTTACGAAAAACATTATGGAAAAGAGTCTTTATTCTTAGAAACTGCTGATTTATTATTACAAGAGGCATACTTAAAAGCTATGGAAGATTCAAAATTAGTTCCAGTAGTACAACCTTCTGTTGACTTAAAAGGAATTGATGAAAAAGGTGTTGAATTTGTTTTCACTATTGTTACTAAACCAGAAGTTAATATTAAAAAATATAAAGGATTAAATATTAAACCTGAAAAAGTAGAAGTAACTGATGAAGAAATAAATCATGAACTTGGACATTTACTAGAAAGATATACTGAATTAGTTAATAAAGAAGACGGTGCTGTTGAATCCGGTGATGTTGCAGTTATTGACTTTGAAGGATTCAAAGACGGTGTAGCATTCGAAGGTGGAAAAGGTGAAAACTATTCATTAGAAATAGGTTCAAATACATTTATACCTGGTTTTGAAGAACAAATTATTGGTATGAAACCTGGAGAAGAAAAAGATTTAGACATAACTTTCCCAGAAGATTATGGAGTAAAAGATCTTGCTGGTGCTAAAGTAGTATTCAAAGTTAAAGTAAATGAAATTAAAACTAAAGAAAATAGAGAATTAGATGAAGAATTCTTTGAAGATTTAGGAATGGAAGGCGTTAACTCAGAAGAGACTTTAAAAGAAGAAATTAAAAAATCTATTGAAGCACAAAAAGAAGCTGATGCTGAAAATAACTACATTGATAAAATATTAGAAGAAGTTTCAAAAAACGTAGAAGTAGATATTCCAGAACCTATGGTAGATGAAGAAGTTAATCGTCTATTAAAGAGATTCGAAGAACAAATGAAAATGCAAGGAATTTCACTAGACTTATATTATCAATTTACTAATAGTAATGAAGAAGCTTTAAAGAGTCAAATGGAAAAAGAAGCATACTCAAATGTTTTATATCGCTTAATGCTTGAAGAAATCATGAATCTAGAAAAAATTGAAGTAAGTTCTGAAGAAGCTGAAAAAGAAGCTGAAGAATTAGCTAAAAAATATCAAATGGAAAAAGATGAATTCTTAGCTCAATTTGGTGGTATCGAAATGATTCAATATGATTTGGAAATGCGTAAAGCTATCGAATTATTAAAAGAATTAAATAAGTAATAAGAAAAAGGTGAGTAAAATCACTTTTTTTTACAAAATTCTTTAAAAAAAAAGTAAATTCATATATAATAAAAAACAGTACAAAAATTTGGAGGTGAATATCCCATGACAATAACAAACAATGATAAGTTGCGTGTATTAATAATAAATGACATGGTTATTTTTCCAAATAATGAAGTAAGAATAGAATATGATAAAAGTCTTGATAAGCAAATGAATGAAACATTTGAATGTGATGATGAATTAATACTAATCGTTAATCCTATTGATGACGATGAAAAAATAGATATTATGTCCTTACCAAGCTATGGTGTATTAGGCAGAATAAAATTAAAACTAAATGTTCCAAATGGAAAAACGAGAGTTGTAATAGAAAGCCTTGAAAGAGTTGAAATCAATAATTATACTTTTGATAATAAAAATTATTCTGCTAACTATAATGAAATTGAAAATGTTGAAGTAGAAGATGAAGATAATTATATAAATATATTGATAAAAGCTATTGAGCATTACATCAATAGAGTTCCATATATAGGTAATGCTATCATGAGTCAAATAAATAATGTAAGAAGTCTAGATGAATTATGCGACTTAGTAGCAAGTTTTTTACCAATAGATTATGATAGAAAGAAAAAATATGTAACAATAATTAATCCTGTTGAGAGATGTAAATTATTAATAGAAGACATTAACGTTGAACTACAATTTGCTGAGTTAGAACAAAAAATAGAATCACAAGTTGAAAAAGAATTAAATGAAAATCAAAAAGAATACTTTTTACGTGAAAAAATCAAAGCCATGCAAAAAGAACTTGGTGAAGCAAACAGTAAAGACGATGAAGTTGTCCGCTTAAAGAAAAAAGTGTCAAAATTAAAATGTAACAGTAAAGTAAAAGAGAAAATAAATCGTGAACTTGCTAGGTACGAAGCCATTAACAGTAATTCTCCCGAATTAGGAATAATAAGAGAGTATCTTGACTGGATGATAAATCTACCTTGGAACACCTACACAAAAGACAACCAAGATTTAGTAAAAGTAAAAGAAATACTTGACGCCTCACACTATGCTTTGGATGAAGTAAAAACAAGGATTTTAGAATACTTAGCCGTAAAGCAAAATACTAACAATTCACGTAGTCCTATCATTTGCCTTGTCGGTCCACCAGGAGTAGGTAAAACTTCTCTAGCCATAAGTATTGCCAACAGTTTAAATAGAAAAGTTGCTAAAATTAGTGTTGGTGGAATAAATGACGAAGCTGAAATCATTGGTCATAGAAGAACCTACATTGGTGCAAACCCAGGACGAATAATTCAAGGTATAAGAAGAGCTGGAACATCTAACCCGGTATTCATAATCGACGAAATAGATAAAATGACAAAAGATATAAAAGGAGATCCAGCCAGCAGTCTTTTGGAAGTTCTAGATCCGGAACAAAACAGTAAGTTTTCAGATCATTATATCGAAGAAGAATTTGACTTATCAAAAGTATTCTTCATCGCAACAGCTAACTACATTGAACAAATTCCTTATGAATTAAGAGATCGTTTAGAAATAATAAATCTATCAAGTTACACAGAATATGAAAAATTAGACATCGCTAAAAGACATTTAATTCCTAAAGAATTAGAAGAACATGGTCTAACACCTTTACAAATTCAAATTTCTGATGACGTAATCATGACGATGATTAGAAATTATACTAAAGAAGCCGGTGTCCGTGAACTTGAAAGAGTAATTGCCACACTATTTAGAAAAATAGTAAAAGAAATTCTTCTTGAAAAATCCAATATGTTTTATATGATAGATGAAAACAATATTGAAAAATATTTAGGTAAGAAAAAGTATTTATATACTGAAAACATAAAGAAAAATGAAGTCGGTGTTGTAAACGGAATGGCCTATACAGTCTTTGGCGGTGACATCTTGCCAATTGAAGCCAATATGTTTAAAGGAAAAGGCGACTTAATACTAACTGGCTCACTTGGCGAAGTAATGCAAGAGTCATGTCAAATTGCTCTAAGTTATATCAAAGCAAATACTGATAAATTTTCTATAGACCCAAATCTACTAGAAAAAAACAATATTCATATTCATTTCCCAGAAGGAGCTGTTTCAAAAGATGGCCCATCAGCTGGAATTGCCATTACTACAGCCTTAATCAGTCTTTTTATAAATAAGCCAATCGGCTATACCATTTCCATGACGGGTGAAATAACTTTACATGGTCGTGTTTTAGGAATAGGTGGCTTAAAAGAAAAAGTCATCGGTGCACATAGAGCCGGTATTAGAAAGATTTTTATACCTTCTGAAAATGAAAAAGACTTAGAAGATATTCCAGTAGACATAAAGAAAGATATTAAATTCTATTTTGTAAATAACTACAGTGAAATATATGATAAAGTATTTAAATAGGTAACCGAAAGAAGAATATTAATTCTTCTTTTTTCATAGTATGATTTAGGAGGTCAATATGAAAAAAATAATATCTTTTAAAAAAAATATAGAGTTTCCTTCAATGATAGGTGAAGTTACTGCCATTTCCTTAGACCATACTTTAAAATTTACCGATGAAAGTAACATCGCCGGAGACTTTAGAGTAAGCGGTAGTTATAAGTTGACAGAAGCATCCAGATTAGAAGAAAATTTTGATTACACCATACCAACAGAAATAGTTTTACCAGAAAGACTTGATTTAGAAACAACCAAGATATCTATTGCTGACTTTTATTATGAAGTAGATTCAGATGTTACTATGATATGTTATATAGATGTAAAAATAGAAGGTGTAGAAATAATCGAAGAGCTAGAAGAACAAGAAGAAAAGAAAACTATAGAGCCAGCTATACCAAGTCCACCAAAGGAAGAACAAGAAACAAGATGTGTAGAAGAAGAGACTAAAGATGAAAGGGAATGTGATGGTGATAAAATTATGGAAGAAACAAGTGAAGAAAAAGTTGAAATTACTCCAAATGAAACAGTAGCGAGTACAAACAATGAAGATATCGAGAATATCATAACTACTAATAATGACAATGATCTATCAGAAAAAGCCGGTTCATTATTTACATCATTAGATAGTAGTGAAGAAACATTTTCAACATATTCAGTATACATTTTAAGACAAGAAGAAACGCCTCAATCAATAATAGAAAAATATCATATTAGTAAAGAAGAACTAGAAAATTATAACGACTTATCAAATTTATCCGTAGGAACTAAAATTATAATTCCAAATACTAAAGAATGATTAAAGAAAGAGAATTTTTAAAAAAGTGCCAAATAAATCCTATAAATATATGCTACAAAAATAACTCCAAAATCATTATAGCCGAAGACGGAAAATACACTATAAAAGTTCGAAGAAATAATAAAGACATTTATAACTATCTTAGAAGCCATGCTTTCAACAACTTCTTATCACCATTGACTACCATCGATGATCCATACGAAATATATCCTTACATAGAAAGTGAAAGTATGTCAAATAGTAATGATAAAGCTGTAAGTCTTGTTTACCATTTAAGTCTTCTTCATACTAAAACAACAGTATATGAAGAAGTGAATTTAGACAAAATAAAAGCCTTGTATGAAAAAACAAGCCTTGAATTAAATAACCTTGATGACTATTATCATGACTTACATGACTATATTGAAAATAAAGTGTACATGTCACCAGAAGAATACTTACTAATTCGAAACATAACTCTAATATATAATGCCATTATTTTTTCAAAAGAAAATTTAAAAGCCTGGTACGACAAAAAAATAGCCATGAAAAAAGAACGCCAAGTATTCTTACATCGTAATCCATCACTAAAAAACTTTATCATGACACCAGAACATCATTACTTTATAAACTGGGATAATTCTTCCCTGGGAGTACCTTTACATGATTTACTAACATTCTTTAAAAATGACTATGAAGAATTAGAACTAAAGAGTCTTTATAACATTTATCAAAGTAAATATCGTTTTACTGAAGAAGAGGAATTATTATTTTTTGCTTTATTATCAAAACCATGGAAACTAGAATTTAGCAAGAATCATTACAATAATACATTACAAGTTCAAAAACTTCTAGACTACATCGTTAAGGGAAGTACCATAACCTCAAAAGAAGACCAAGAAGACCAAGAAACATAACATTATAAATTCAAACAGCAATATAACAACATTAAGTCTAGTAGTTATAAAAAGTAATAATAACATTTGATAAAATAAAATAATAAATACAACAATAACACCAATAAGATAGAATATATTACTCTTTCTTTTTTGCTTGCAAGAATTACAATTACAAAAGAATGGATGTTTACTTTTCATTACTCTTCACCTATAGTAGTCTATGAAAAAAGAAAAAAATAGTTCACATTTGCCTAAAAATAGTTCACATTTGCCTAAAACTAATTGACAAAAAAACGTTACATTGATACAATATAAATGATAATGATTATCAATAGGAAGAGTTGTATGAAGAAAAGAGTCACAAAACAAAAACAAATAATTTTGGAAACTATAAGAGAAGACAGAAGTCATCCAACAATGGCAGATATCTATAAAAAAGTCCAAAATAAAAACCAAAAGATAGGTCAAGCAACAGTATACAGAAACATAAATGAACTAGTAGAATCTAATGAAGTAGAAAAAATAACCGACTTATCTGGCCAATTTCATTTTGATGGTAATGAAAATAAACACTATCATTTGTTATGTACAAACTGCCAGAAAATATTTGACATATTCGATGAAACCTATAGTTCAATTATTTCAACTGTCGCTAGTAATAATGAATTCATAATTACTGATGTGAAAATAACTTGTCTTGGTCTATGCTCTACATGTAAAGAATTATTATCAAAAAAATAAAATTATTTGGAAAAGAGGTATTACAATGGAATTAAAAGGTAGTAAAACAGAACAAAATCTATTAAAAGCATTCTCTGGTGAAAGTCAGGCTAGAAACAAATATACATTTTACGCAAGCAAAGCTAAAAAAGACGGTTATGAACAATTAGCCGCAATATTTGAAGAAACAGCAAACAATGAAAAAGAACACGCTAAATTATGGTTTAAAGAATTACACAATGGACAAGTTCCATCAACTATTGAAAATCTTGAAGATGCTGCAGCTGGCGAAAATTATGAATGGACTGAAATGTACAAAGAATTTGCAGCAGTAGCTAAAGAAGAAGGCTTTACTCGTATAGCTAACCTATTTGAAAAAGTTGGCGAAATAGAAAAAGAACATGAAGAAAGATATTTAACATTACTAAAGAATATCAAAGATGATAGAGTATTTAAAAAAGATGGCAATAAAATTTGGGTATGTAGAAACTGCGGTTATGTTTATACTGGCGAAAACGCATTAGAAGTATGTCCAGTATGTGCTCATCCAAAGAGTTTTATGGAAGTAAAAGCAGATAACTATAAGTAAAATACGAAAAACTGATTCACATAGTTGAATCTGTTTTTTTCTTAAAAGGCAATTTCTGTCTCTAACTCCTCATCAAAAATTGCAATAAATAAGAAAATCACGCCAGATATCAAAATCAAAATATTAGCAATAAAATTAATCGTTTCAAAAAACTTCTTACTTTCCGTATCATAAGGAGATAGATTTTTATATGTTTTATATCCAGATACAAAAAAATAATAATAGATACCAAGAGCAATAGAAAAAATTATAATTATCAGTTTTCTATAATTACTTTTAGATTGCATATCATTATTTATAAAGTAATTAACTTCTTCTTTATTCGCAATAAAAGAAAGAAATATTATAACTAAATATATAACCCAAATATAATTTTCTATTTCTATTGTCCTAAGTATTTCTTCTTTATTTTCCATATTAAAATATATTCTTTTAAAAATAATAATATAATTTTATAGGTGAGTAAAATGAATTTAATACCAAATATATCACCAAAAACTTTTTCTGCCAGTGCTATAATTGTCGGCTATTTACTTATAGATAACTTAACTGCTAATGAACAAAACGCCCTAGGCAACTGGCTGATGCTAACAGCTCAAGTCTTATGCACCAATGCCTATTATAAACAAGTTCAACAAGAAAGAAATATAGCACCAGAAAAATCTAAAGAAAAACAAGAAATAGATATGCTCCAGCAACTTCTAAACGCACTGGAAAAAGAACTAAATAATTTAAAATCAAATATTTGACAAAGAGTCATCTTCCGTATCAATAGAACTTTGAAAATAGAAAAAACACAAAGTTCCAACAAATACCAAGATACTGCCAATGAATCTAACAAGATGTTTTTTGTCGTAATTATTTTCCTTCCATTCACTATAATTTCTACCTAAAAAATATAAATATATAACAATATTCGCAATTACAATTTTTCTAAATAGATTTACGGCCTTTTTATTCGCAACCTCATCATTAGAACGTAAATGTTTCTTAACCAGTTCATCACCATAAATGTTTAGAAAAGCAATTACTATATAAACAGCCCAAATATAATTTTCAATAGTTAATCTTTCTATTTTTTTCTTGTTATCATTCATAATAAAATATATGCACAATAAACAATTTAATATATTCATAGTTTGTGATATAATTTACTAAGAAATTGAGGTGTTACTATGATTAAACATGAACTTCTTGCTCCAGCAGGAAATATGGAGTGCCTAAAACAAGCTATCTTCTCTGGTGCAGACGCTGTCTATGTTGGCTGCAAAAAATTTGGTGCCAGAAAATTCGCCAGTAACTTTACAAATGATGAAATAATTGAGGCTATAAAACTATGTCATCTATACGGTGTAAAAATATATGCTACTATGAATACATTAGTTAAAAATGATGAAGTAAATTCATTCCTTGACCAAGTTGAGTTTCTACATAAAAATGGAATAGACGCTATTTTAATTCAAGACTTTGGTATGCTATGCCTTGTTTTAGAAAAGTATCCTAATCTAGAAGTACATGCTTCAACTCAAGCAAATACCTCATCAAAAGAAACCGCCGAACTATTTTACAAATTAGGAGTAAAACGTGTTGTTTTCTCCAGAGAGATGTCTTTAGAAGAAATTAATTCTATTGACGTTCCAATCGAAAAAGAAGTTTTTGTCCATGGAGCACTATGTATTTGCTATTCAGGCTGTTGTCTTATGAGTAGTCAAATTGGTCATCGTTCCGGAAATCTCGGTGAATGTGCCGGAAGCTGTCGTCTACCATATACTCTTAAACACAATGGAAAAACACTTTCTAATAACAAATACTTACTAAGTACTAAAGAACTAAACACTTCAACTAAATTTAAAGAATTGCTCGAAAGTAATATATTATGTTTTAAAATTGAAGGTCGTATGAAAAGTCCAGAATACGTTGGCTTTATAACTAGATTTTATAGAAATCTTATTGATAATTATGAACAAACAAATATAAAGGAAGCAAATAATGAACTTAAAACAATATTTAACCGTGGTTTCACAACTGGACATCTATTTAATTGTACTGAAGAAGAATTAATGAATACTAAAAGTCCTAACCATATAGGATTACAAATAGGAAAAGTTATTGAAGTAACAAAGGACAAAATAAAAATAAAACTAGATAAGCCATTAAATCAACAAGATGGTATTAGATTCTTAAATTCAAACAAAGGCCTAATAGTAAATTATTTATACAATAAAAATAAAAAGCTAGTTAACACTGCCTCCGACATTTGCTACATAGATAACAAGATAGGTCTAACAGAAAATGACATAGTATGTAAAACAATCGATTATAATTTAAATAAATCACTAAAGGAGTTACCAAGTAGAAAAATCCCTGTAACAATAACAGTAGAAGCTCATATTGGCAAAAATTTATCAATTGAACTTATTGATGATCAAAATAATAAAATATCACTTCAAGGAAGCATTGTTGAAAAGGCTAGAACAGAAGCTATTACCCAAGAAAGAATAAAACACCAGGTATCAAAACTTGGTAATACACCATTTGAATGCCAAAATGTATATTTAAAATGTGATGAAGAAATATTTATTTCAATAAAAGAACTTAATGATATTCGTCGTAACGCTGTAGAAGAATTAATCCAAAAAAGACAAAATTGCAAAGTAAAATTTGAAAGTAAAAACGTAGAATTTAAAAATGTTCAAACTAAAAAAATGTCACCAGGAATAGTTGCTGTTGTCAAAACTGAAGAACAATTATTAGCATGTCTATCCAATAATATTGAAAGAATTTATACAGAAGTAAAACCATTATATGAAAAATATAAGTGTAAACAAAATGTCTTTTATAAGTCAAAACGCTGTCAACTAAAGTTAAAAGACAATGTATATAATTCTAGTCTAGTATCAGACTACTTTGATTTTTCAAAATATGAAGGCTTATCCGGAGACTATGGTCTAAATGTATACAACATATATACTGCTTATTATCTATACAAATTAGGCCTACAAGCTGTAACTTTATCTGTTGAATTATCCCAACTTGAAATAGAGCAATTTATAAGACTTTATGAATCAACATTTAAAGAAAAATTTACTTTCCAAATGTTGTGTTACGGTACAGTAGAAAACATGATTATTAAAGGAAACATTCTAAATATAAATAAAGACGACTATGACTATTGCCTAACAGATATAAAATCAAGAGTTTTCCCTGTGTTCTATGATGGAGTTTTAACTCATGTCATGAATTTTGAACAAAGAAAAGAAAAACTTTCCTCATATTTAAAAGAAAATATTCAAATAAGATTAGACTTTCATCAAGAAACAAAAGATGAAGTGTACAGTATAATAAAAAAATATCAGTAGAAAAATGCTATATAAAAATAAATTTTTATGATAAAATATTTATAGATAGGAGTGATATAATGGATGAGAAGAAAATAGCCATGAAGAATTACATAATTATAATTTTAATCTTTGTTGCTACCATAGGACTTACTTTATATTTCTGCAGTTGCTATAGAGTATATAGTGAAAGCAAAAAAGAAATTCCAGTAATAAGAGGTACGTTATCAGAAATAACTAGTGAGGACCTAGACCATTACATTATGGAAAATCAGTCCACAGTAATTTATGTCTGCACAGCAAGCGACCCAACTTGTCGTAACTATGAAAAAGATTTCAAAAAACTTATTATTAAGAAGAATCTTCAAGAAAAAATAGTATATCTTAATTTAAGCGATGTTGACCAAGAAGAATACGTAAGTCAGCTAAATGAAAAATATCAAAGTAAAGTAGAGTTGACAACCAAGTATCCAGCTCTAGTGATTTTTGAGAATGGAAAAATTGCCAGCGTATTACAAGGAACTGAAAAAGAAAAATTAACAGTATCTAAAACAAAACAATTTATAGAATTTAATAAAATAGGAGATTAATCTCCTTTTAGTTAGGAGTAAAATTATGAACAACATAGTATTATTTGAACCAGAAATACCACAAAATACAGGTAATATCATGAGAACTTGTGTCGCAACAAATACTCGTCTTCACTTAATAAAACCATTAGGCTTTGTCCTAGATGATGCCCATTTAAAAAGATCGGGTGTAAACTATATTGATAAGTTAGAGTATGAAGTATATGAAAACTATGAAGACTTCAAAGAAAAAAATCCTGGTATATATTACTATTTTACAAGATATGGAAAAAAGCCTCATACAAGTTTTGATTACAGTAATAAAAATAATGAAAATTTATACTTTATCTTTGGCAAGGAGTCAACTGGAATACCTAAAGAAATTTTAAAAGAGGACTTAGATCATTGTATGAGAATTCCTATGACTGACAAAGTAAGAGCTCTAAACGTTTCAAACAGTGTTGCAATAGTAATATATGAGGCCTTACGCCAACAAGACTATAATGACTTACTACGCGAAGAGCCATTTAAAGGAAGCGATTATTTAGAAAGAGATTAAAGTAGGTTGATAAAATGACAGTTAAAGAAGAAATTGAAAGAAGTATAATTACAAGATTCAGAAAAGATATCTGGCGCCCATTCATGAAAGCCGTAAGAGACTATGAACTTATAAAAGAAGGCGACAAAATTGCTGTTTGCATATCTGGTGGAAAAGATTCAAACCTTCTAGCTAAATGCCTAGAAGAACTACAAAAACATGGTAAAGTGAAATTTGACTTAGAGTATATCGTAATGGATCCAGGTTATAATGAGTTAAATAGGAAAAAAATCGAAAACAATGCTACAACACTTGGAATAGATATAAAAACATACAATTCAAACATATTTGATGTAACTGATAAGCTAGCAAGTGATTCACCATGCTATCTATGTGCCAGAATGAGAAGAGGTTTTTTATATGCTCGTGCTCAAGAATTAGGCTGCAATAAAATTGCCCTTGGCCATCACTTTGACGATGTAATAGAAACCATAATGCTATCAATCATCTATGGCGGAGAATATAAGAGTATGATGCCTAAGCTAAAAAGTACCAATTTTGAAAACATGGAACTAATTCGTCCATTATATTTAGTAAGAGAAGAAAGTATCATTCGCTGGGCAAAGTATAACAATCTTGAATTCATCAATTGTGCTTGCAAGTTCACAAATAAAGAAACAAAAAAAGATTCAAAACGTCAAGAAATAAAAGAATTAATCAAATCTTTAGAAAAACAAAATAAAAATATTCCGTACAATATTTTTAAGTCATCAGAAAATGTTAATGTTGATACAGTGTTAGCTATAAAAAAAGATTCCCACAAAGAAAGCTTTTTGGCAAAATATTAATAATATGAATAAAAAAAACTCCTTTTTATCACAATTAGATAGAAAGGAGCTTTTTAATGGCAAAATACAAAGTAGAAATAACAGGTATAAATACAAATGAAATAAATGTACTAAGTAATGAAGAGATGACAGAATTATTTAAACGTTTGCAAGAAAATGATGAGGAGGCTAGAAACTTACTAGTCCAAGGTAATTTGAAATTAGTATTATCAATATTAAAAAAATTCGTCAATAGAACAGACAATATGGATGATTTATTTCAAATAGGTTGCATCGGACTTCTAAAAGCTATAGATAATTTTGATCTATCGCATGAAGTAAAATTCTCAACGTATGCTGTTCCAATGATATTAGGAGAAGTACGCAGATACATAAGAGATAATAACACAATCAG
>CAVKYO010000045.1:0-8173 GCA_963660495.1 Acidaminococcus fermentans | reverse complement strand
TTTATCAAATTTTGCATAACTTGACTTATCCAGTTTTTATTATAAGAGTCTTTCCAAATCAGTCAATCGTGTCTAACCAATCTATTAATTTTTCATCTAATATAATTTTACCATAAAATTATCGTTGTAAATCATTAGCATAATATTTATTTAATGTTTTTAAAACATTTTTCCCGCGAACATCATATCTATATACTTTATTCATAATAAAAGTTGTAGAAAATGTTTCTAAATAATTATACAAAGTATCATTAGCTATTTCATGATACTCCTTTTTTAAATACTCTATAACATTATCTCTTGAAAATTCCCTAGTTTCAGTATCTAATATATATTGAAGAACTTTATTAAATGATGCTATATCCTTTATTCCAAGTCTTTCTACAATATCTTTTAAAATAATAGAATCATATACACTTGATAAATAGCTAATTTTATCTTCATCGTTAGTAAATAAAAATCTTTGAGGAAGTCCACCCATTTAAAAACATCAAATAATAGTTTTTCATAATCATTTTCTTTAGCGTTTGTTAACTCTACTATTTCTTTAAATGATAATGGATTTATTCTAAAACTAACAAATCTTCCAGATAAATCTGTTGATAATTCAAGCGAAGTCATTCTACTATTATATTTAGTTTTTGCAAAGTTATTCCAGTACAATGGAATAACTTTTTTCATCTATTAAATAAAGAATAAAATGAGCATTAATTAAAATCCAAGTTTCGGAAGTACTTTAAAAACATTGGATAGATCCTAGATTATTCAAAGCAGTAATAAAATCTGCTAAATTAATGGTAAACTATATATAGATGCGACAGATAAATTATAATTTCCAATGTTCAGTTGTTTGTTATTTTTGAACCATTTCTTTGAATATCTTTCCATTATTAATTAACCTCCATACAAATTACTATTTATAGATTAGTTTGAAATATAACTATTTTTTTTACAGAAAAAAACTAATTATTTCTAATTAGCATTACTCTCAGAAGTTAATTTCCGAGTTTATTATCAATCTGGTGCCGATAGCAAGAATTGAACTTGCTGCTGATCCTTACCAAGGACCTGTATTGCCATTATACTATACCGGCATAAGAAAATTTTATCAAATAAATAAAAATAAGTAAATATATTATTTTGGTATATATTATTTTGGTGTTCAAGGTGAGAATCGAACTCACATCTTCTCCGTCGGAGGGAAATATTTTATCCATTAAACTACTTGAACAATAAAAAGGACTTAGTCCTCACATGTAGCACCATATTTTTCAGCAAAACTAATCCAAGTTTCTAACTTAACTTTACCATTTTCAACAACATTATTTTCTTCACCTTCAATATCAAGTAATTTTCCCATATCAATTTTTTCATAATTAATAGTAATCTCATTAGTAACACTATTACTACTTCTAGTAACCTTATTATCATAATATTCTAAGCCTTCATATTGTTTAAAAATATTTTTATAAGCTTTCTCATAAGTATCTAAAACACTACTACTATCACTAATAATCTTTTCTGTTGAATGAAGCACCGTAACATATTCTCCCTTATAATAAACCTCATAATTCATTTCAGAAGAGCCATTAGTAACCTCTCCAGTACGAGTACATTTTTTAACTCCATCACTAGAAGCAATACTGCTATCACCACAACCTGCAAGTAACAAAACCATTACCAGTAAAATACTACTTTTTAATATCTTTTTCATCATTACTATCATCCTCTAACATTCTAATAATCTTTCTTTGATTCTTTAACATCTCATTAATATGATCATGTAAAGATTCCAATATAAGTTCACTCTTTAAATCAGTTCTATAATCATTCTGGTTTCTTAAACTATCCTTTTCAGCCTGCCTATTTTGACTCATCATAATAATAGGAGCCTGAATAGCCGCAATACAAGAAAGTAATAAATTAAGTAAAATAAATGGATAAGGATCAATCTCACTACCCTCAGCTAATACAAAAGTATTTAAAATTACCCAACCTATTAAGAAAAGTAAAAATAATATTACAAATGTCCAACTACCAGCAACTTCACTTACCTTATCAGCCGCTCTATCACCAAAAGACATTTTAGCCTCTTCCTGCTTATCAACATCAATCGCTATAGGTTGATCAACCAGTAAATCTAATAACTCCTCTTCATCCTGCGCCTCTAACTCATTATTTCTAAGTAACATCTTAACAATTTCTTTTTTAGTTTTTCTTTTTTCCATACTATTCACCATAAAAATTATAACACACTTTTTAAAAAGAAAACAACAAAAAGAAAAGACCTACAAAGGTCTAACAATTATTCATAAATTCATTTACTTTATCAAACAAACTACCTAAAGCAATTTCATCAATTCCATCTAAAAAACCATGTCCATACATTTTAACAATATATAACTCATTATTATCCATAGGATTTAAATCATAATAACTAAGAACATCATCCTTTATAGGATCAGCATCTCCTACAATTAATAAAATCTTATTCCTATATTTATAATCAACATCAATTAATGGAAATACCAAACTATTATCTAATAATTCTTTATCTGAAAAATACCTTTTCAAACTCTTCAAAACTTCATAGTCAACGTCTCTATCCAAACATTTTGAAGATAAAACCGGATAAAATAAAATCATATTATATAAAGAAAACTTCTCATCTTTACAAATACTCATCGCCATATTTGCACCTAATGAATCACCCGTTAAAAATATCTTTAAATCATCAATATTTAACTTTTCTAACTCATCATTCAAATACAAACAAGTATTATGACAAAGTTCATATACCTCTAAATAATTATCATCATCAATATCATCCATATCAAGAGCAATTACTAACGTATCAGTTTTTAAAGCCATTCTTTTACAAATATCACCATATTTACCAGTACATCCTGTAACATCACCAAAACCAGGTATATAAAATATAATTCTATTTATATTAGAAACCTTCTTAGGATAAAATACCCTAACTGGCAAAATATCATCCTTAAACATTATCCTATAACTAGATATATTTTTCTTAGAAATAGTTGGATGTACAACTTCATAAACAGTTCTATACAATTTATATTTAAATCCTTTTTCAAAGCTATTCACACTATTCATATATTACCACCAAATATATAATAACATAAAAAGAAAGCTCCCTTTACTGAAACTTTCCCTACTTTACAAAAATTTACCAAATAAAATAACTATTCCTCATCTTCCATAGAAGTATCTTCCTCTAACTTTTTAAAATCAATTTTACCCATTCTAGTTTTAGGCAAACTCTTACGATATACAAAGTCATGTGGAATAGAATATACTGCTAAATTCTTTTTACAATGTTCTTTTATACTACCTTTAACAGACATTGGACTATATCCTTCTTTTAAAACTATATATGCTTTAGGGACTTCAACCTTATATGGATGAGGTACACCAATGACACTACATTTTAAAACAGCTGGATGTTCCTCTATAACCTTTTCTACATAACTAGGATAAACATTATAACCAGAAGTAATAATCATTCTTTTTAACCTTTGACGATAATAAATAATACCATTCTCATTCATCATCCCAATATCACCTGTATGTAGCCAAATAGCTCCATCTTTATGTTTCTGTAACATCTCATTAGTTTCTTTCTCATCATTTAAATAACCTAACATAACCGTAGGACCAGATACACATATTTCCCCATCTTCTCCATAAGGAACTTCATCCTGTGTACCAGGAGTAACAATTTTTATATAATTACCTGGAAAAGGTATACCAATACTGCCATCTCTATAAGCCTCTCCAAAAGATAAAGCAACAGCCGCTAAAGCCTCAGTCATACCATAACCTTGACTAACTTTAACCCGACTACCATGTTCCTTTAAAAAATCATTGATTTTCTCAGTTAAATTACTAGATAATGAATCTCCACCAGATATAACATACTTTAACATACTAAGATCTAAATTTCTATTTTTAGTATTTATTAAAGCTTCATACAAAGTAGGAACACCACAAATAACATTAGGTTTGAACTTTTCTAATAACTCATCAAACTTCTTAGCATTAAACTGTGGTACAAGTATAACCTCACACCCTAAGCCAAATGGAATATGAAATGAAACTCCAAGTCCAAAGCCATGAAATATAGGCATAATCCCTAAAACCTTATCACCTGGCCTTAAATCCTTAAATATAACTCTAGCTTGTAAAGCCAAAGCATTAAAGTTACCATTAGATAAAACAATACCTTTAGGTTTACCAGTAGTACCACCAGAATGAAGTATAACCGCAGCATCTTCAGCTAAAGCATTATTTTCCTCAATATCATTAAAATAACTTCTTAACATAAAGTCATTCCAATACATATATAACTTACTACGTCTAGGTTTTTTCATACTCCAAGTCTTAATTTTATAAGCTAACTGCATATGGGCAAGCATTGAATTACAAACTGGAACAACAATAACCTTTTCTACATCAGTATCCTTAATAATATTTGAAACTTTTTCATAACAAAAATCAACTACAACCAAGAATTTACTATTAGTCATTAATAATCCATCTTTAATCTCCTCTTCAGCTGATAAAGGATGAATCATATTACTAATTGCTCCTATTTTACTAGCTGCATAAAAACTAATTAATCCTTCAGGAGTATTAGGCATACATATAGTAACAACATCACCTTTCTTAACACCAATACTATTAAAAGATATAGCGGCCTTATCAATTTTACTTAAAAAAGATTTGTAACTAAACACATTACCATAATAATTAACAGCTGGAAAGTTCATATTCTTAAGAGCACTTCTCTTAAACATTTCATAAATAGATATATCTTCTACTTTAAATTTTAATTCATCTTTATTATAATACTTTTTCCAAGGTACTTTTATGGTCTTTTGCTTCAACAAATCAATAATATTCATCTAAACTACCTCCACACCGTAAACATTATTTCATACTTTCTCTCATTAACTTCTCTACTTCTTTTTCTAATTTCTTATTAGCTTCTTCTAAGTCCCCAGTAACTTTAAATGGTTTCCCAAATCTTACAGTTAAATTCTTACTCCTAAATTTATAATCTCCTGTAATACCAAAAGGAACTATTAAAGCATTTGTCTTAGAAGCCATAGAAACAGCTCCAAACTTAAAAGGTAATAGAAAATTATCTGTCCTATTTCTAGTACCTTCTGGGAAAAGACCTAATGCATTACCATTCTTAAGTACTTCTAAAGCTAAACTAGTAGCGTTATTATCTTTTTTACTCCTATCAACTGGAATACATCCAGCTGCTTTAAAAAACCAAGCAAAATGTCCATCAAAATACTCTTTCTTAGCCATGTAATGTATTGGTCTTTTAGTCGCAACAATTGGCAAACACTGATCACATAAATGTTTATGATTACCTACTACTAAAATAGCTCCCTCTTTGGGAATATTTTCTTTCCCTATAATAGTCGGATTATACCATACCTTAAATATTGGGGCCAATATTCCTTTAAAAATTCTATATCCTAACATACTATCTTTATTTTTCATTATTATGTACATTCCTCTCTAGTTTTATAGAAACTTCTCTCATTAATTTCTCATTTTCTTTATCTAAATCATCACTGATTTTTCTCCCAGGTAAAAACTCAATGCAAACACTTTTACCAAACACTCTATATTTACCAGTAATAACAAAAGGTACAAGTAAACTATCAGTATCAGAGCTCATTTTAACAGCACCTATCTTAAAAGGCATAACAATATCATCTGTTCTATTAATTGTTCCTTCTGGAAAAATACCAATAACCTCACCCGAACTAAGTACCTCTTTAGCATTCTTCAATGAATCTTTATCATGAATCCTACGATTAACAGGAATACAGCCCATGTTGCGTACGACAAATCCTTCAATACCTTTAAAAAGTTCTACTTTAGCTAAAAAATGAACCTTTCTAGGCACAATCGCAATAAGTAATAAAGGATCTAACCAGGATGTATGATTACCTGCTAAAACCAAAGAATTAGTTTCTTTAATATTTTCTTTACCTATAACTTTAGGATGTAAAAATAAATAAACATTTATCTTTAAAAATATCCTAACAATACTATAAAATAATCTATTCATCTTTTTCTCCTACATTATCAATTATATTACAAAGATAACATTTAGCCAATATATTTTTTTAACAAGAGAAAAAGCGTACTAAATAATACGCTATTTTCCAAAAGCTAAAATATATTTATATTTCTTAAGAACCAATTTTAACTCTAATAGTACCCGTAGTAGTATTACCAGCTTTATCAGTAACTTCACATTTAATAACACGAAATCCTGCATCTAGTCCATTTGATATAAACTGATTATTTGAATCAAAATTTTTTTTGCCAGAAAGAGAATTCCAACTAGTATTAGGATTATCATCGCCACAAGTATTATACCAAACTTTTAATGTTGAATTAACTCCAGATTTATCATCTTTAGCAGTAATTCGTAAATTAGTAAGTTCTGTACCAATTCTATATGCTGTACCATTATAAGTGTAAACATTACTATCAGATGTTCCTTTGAATGTTGAAACAAAATTATTGGTTGAATTAATTATTTCCATCGAAACTTCAGGAGGAGTTTTATCAATTTTTACTGTATAAGAATTAGCACTCCATGCAGAAACTGTTCCATCTGTAGAAACTACACGCACTCTAAATTTCAGATTAGTACTACTAGAAAAAACATAAGATTTAGCATTTGAGCCAAAAGACACTGCAGACGCACTAGCCAACTCATTATTAATATCCGTCGTATATTCAAAATGATCTATTTCAGATGAACTTAATCCATCAACAATGAAATTGCCTATCCAAACATTACTCTTTGTCCAAGTTCCAGTATAATTAGTACCAGATGAGCCTCCAATTTTAAGTGAAACACCAGTAACTTTAAAAGTTCCAACATCAAGACCAGCTGATATACAGCTTCTATATTCCGTATTATTCATCAAATCTCCATTATCATTAAATATCTTAGAGCCAGAATGAGTTGAACAAGTTAGCTTAACAGTATATGCCTGATCACCTAAAACTTCATTATCATCTGAAGCAGCACAATCAGTAATATAAACTTCAGCACTACATTTTTTATTTCTATCAGCAGGATCAATCAATGGATTCAAATACTTACTATCAACAAGTTCATTAATATCAGCTTTAGTATACGCTGTACTAATATCACCAGTGTTAAGTCTATAATTTTTTACTGCATCATATATAGATTCATACATATTTTCATGTGAAAACTCTTTTGTTTTAGTAACATACTTATAAACAGCCGGTACAGCTATAGACGATATAATTCCAAGTATTACAACAGCTGCTAAAATTTCAATCAAAGTAAAACCTTTATTATTCTTATTTTTCATAAACACTCTCCTCGTATATCTTATTCACAATAAAAGTATATCATATAAAAGTCCCTAAACAAAGATAAAGTTTTAAAAATGACACAGCCTCACCATGTCATTTTAGTATTAATATAATTTCTCATTCCTCTATTATGTACGGATCATCTACAGTACCAAGTCCATCAGATGTCTTGGTCCCAGGTGCAAGTGAAACGACGGGACGCACGCCGCCGACGTAGTAGACGTAGCGGTCGTGGTTCAGGTAGCCGGTCGAAGGGACGCGGAAGCCGAAAGCGCCGTAGTTGTAGAAGAAAGAAGGCGACAAGGCCCAGTACCAGACGCCAGTATATAGATAATAATTATAATTTGTGTTATATCCACCTGCAAGTATCACCTCATCTGCTGTTATTAAACCTACTGGATAAATTAAGGCTCCATTTCCGCCTGAATCAGTAGATATTGTAAAACCATCCCTACTCTCATTTGAACATACTACACTTGGACTTTTGATTGTCCAACTTCTATTATATGCACTAAAACATGAAACATCAGTCCCTGCATCAGTATCTTTACCTACAAGTGAACCTTTATATAAGGTTCTGTCATTACAAAAGACTGTATCTTCTAACTTACTAGTATAATTTGTCATATTATTCTTATACCAAGTATCTATTGTCTTTTTCATTGTTGAATCTGTTGTATTTGTAAACATTTCCTCTTTTGTCTCTTCTATATCTTTACCTGATGAAAGTGTTAAATAGTAAATCGTAGAGCTACTA
>CAVKYO010000044.1:0-15792 GCA_963660495.1 Acidaminococcus fermentans | reverse complement strand
CTCCTGTATTAGGTGGAGTAATTTCACCAGTTTCATCAGTACCAACTTTATCATATATATAAATTACTGTAATAGTACCATCTATATATTCACCAGATTCTTCTCCTTCAACATCAAATAACTTATAGTTTTTAATTTCTTCTGGATTAGTTAAATATTCTTTACCAATCATTTCTGTACTAGTAACATCACTTAAAAGTTCATTACCTTCTCTATCAACATATTTAACTATTAAATTACCAGTTTTAGCTTTATATTTTAATTGTAAATTAACCATGAAGTTAAAGTTAAGATAAGCATTAGGTGTATAGTTACCGATATTTTTTAATACTCCAGATATAGTCTTTTCTGAATTAGACTCTAAAGTACCGGCACGTTCTATTATTTCTTCATCACCTTTACTCTCATCTCTCATATATGATCCAATTGAATAATTTCCACCTTCACGGTCAGAGTTACTCATATCTTTATTATCTGTATAATTTCCATTTTTATCTTTTTGATCAAAATAGAATGATAATCCTTCATTATAAAAATGGTTATATGCTAATACTAACACATCTTTATTAGTTTCTAAATTATAATATCCACCATATTCATTTCCAGCATTAGCGTATAAATCATTAATTGCTTCATCACTTAGTTCTGATAAATTTTTAGCATTTGTATTATATGCTTTATTATAATAATCTAATAAATATCCAATAGGATCATTTTCAAATTCAGTATTTTTTAAAGCTGCAAGTATTTTTTCTTTAGCTGCTTTTTCACTTGTTGGAAATTTATAAGAAGGTGTATCTAATAATTTTCCATATGCAGAATTATATAAATAAATAGGATCAAGATCAGATAGCATTTCTCTAATTATTCCCTTAGAAAATTGATCTAATCTACTATAATTAGTATTGTATTTAGTATTATAGAAGTCTAACAAATATTTTCCATAATCATTAATACCAGCAGTATAACCTTTAACTTTTAAAGCTGCATCTATTTTTTCATCTGTCATAGAAGATGCATCCATGTCTGGAAGTAAAGCCTTAAGAGCAGTATTATAAGCTCTTTGGAAAATAAATCCTTCAGTAGGAAGTTCCATACCATTAAATAATGTTTTTTCTCCCTCACCAGTAGTAGTTTCTCTTCCTGAATAAACTAATGGTTCTGTAGGAAAAATTTCAAATGAAGTTTCTTCATAATAATAATCAAACTTAGATAAATTATTAAATACTAATTTAACTCTAATCTTATCAGCTGCTTGAAATGAATTCATAAATCTTAAGTATTCATCATCTTCAAGCCAGTCAATGCTCTCATCATTATATATTAATTTAGTAATTCTTTGAAAAACCTCTGGTGCAATAACAACTTCTTCTTTGTCATAATCTTCTGGTATAGTAATATTAAGTACAATTGTTCCGCCTATTGATGCCCATTTTTTATTAATTTTAACTCCGCTAAAATCTGGAACAATATCAATTCCATCACTAGTTGTTAGTTTTTCTACAGGATCAGTTTCCCATTTAGAAGTATCTGCTTCTTCTGCATAAACATTTAAACTTCCAAAGACAAAACCTAATGCAAGTAGTAAAACAAATAAAACGTTTTTAAATAATCTTTTCATTTTTTCCTCCCAATAATATTGTTTAGATATTAGTAAAAATTTATACATAATATCTATATTTTTATCAAGAGAATAAAATAAATAAAATCAACCGAACCCAACTGGCTAATATATAAATATTAAACCCTCCTGAATTAGCTCACTATAATAAGCATAAATCTTTATTTTGTCAAGTTAAACAGAGCCAAAAAAAACAAATTTCCATAGAAAAAGATGTTTTTCAAAGAAAACATCCCTTAAATTATCAAATTTAGTTATTTTTTAAACAAATAGCTGCTAAAGTCATATTCATTATTAATGATAAAATTAATAAATAATTATTACTATTATTAACACCAATACCTGTATCTGGTGGAAGTATTTCTGGATCAGTTTTACCTGTATCTTTCTTTCCCCATTTAGCATATATTGTTAATTCACTAACTGAAACACCATCTATTTCTAAATTTGTCATATCAGTAAATTCTGTATTTAGTAATTTATATAACTCTTCAAAATTTCCTTCTTCTGCATATTTTGCTGCTAAAGAAGAATCATCTGCTATATACCAACCTAAGAAAACATAACCTTCACGTTCAGCTGTTGCTAAAATCTTTTCTGCTAAAGCCATATTATTACCATAAATAGTAATATCTTGTGTAAATCTAGAATTAAGTCCAGCTAAAGCCAAATCACTTTGAATAGTCTTACTACTACCATATTTTAATATACCAGCAGTACCTAAATAATTAATTAGACCTTCAGTAGCATCATAATGAAGTATTGATACAGGTGTCCAAATATAGGC
This sequence comes from Acidaminococcus fermentans, assembly GCA_963660495.1. GTDB lineage: Bacteria > Bacillota_I > Bacilli_A > RF39 > UBA660 > CAG-877. Next base: position 13,384 of record CAVKYO010000044.1, on the reverse strand, counting down.
ATTATCACCTTCACCAGTTAAATCAGTATTTTCATCATTATACTTAAATACATAATCATATTTAGTACCAGTAGTAGGATCATAATAAGTAAATTGATTTACATCTTTATTTAATATTTTATTTATTTCTTTATTAACATCAAATTCAACTAACTTAGTATCATCATTATTAATAGGAGCAACATAAACTTCATCTTCTTTTTTAGAATCATTCCATTTATCACCATATTCTCCATCCATATTATCAATCTTTCCTTGTAATGAACCTGATAATACTATTGTCTTTTGCCCATTATTAGAACCCTTTATTTCTTTTTGTAATGATAAATCACTAGTAGATATTGCTCCAATTGTTTTACCATCAACAATCACTTTTCCTTCATATAATTTATGATATCCAATACCATTTTCTTTATTATCTAATAATATAATTGTACTATCTTCAAAATTAACTAAAGCATTACCTACAGCTATACCAGAATAAAGTCCAACATTATATCCATCTCTATCAGTATATTTAGAACTATTATAATTTCTTACACCATCTTTAGAAACTTTAAAGTTAGGTGAGATACCATTATTATTAGCAGTCAAAGTAGAACCAGACACTTTTATATCAGCAAGTCCCTTAGAATTAGTAGCGTAAAATGCAATACCTGCTCCACCATTGTCATTAGCTGTAATTTTACTATTAGTTATAATAACACCATTACAAAATGCTATACCATTACCAGTATTCCAAGGATAACTTCCTGCATAATAAGCTTTGCTATCAGAATAATTATAATTTCCATATGCATTTTGACCATTGGCATTAACATTAATAACAGAACCAGTAATAGTTGCTTGATTCTCTACCCAAATACCAGAATTAGCTCCACAATCATTCGCATCAATTGTAGAATTTTCTACATATAAAGTATCTGCATACATATTAGAAGCAGTATATGTAACATTAGCCCAAGGACCATAAGAATTATTACTAATATTTAAATAAGAATTAACGATCTTTATATTACCACCATTAACTCCCCAACTATGATTATTTTTCATAGAAACAGTTGAATTAATAATATTTAGAATAGTCGTATCACTTCCATTAGAAAAACATACTGCATCTACTCCATTATCGTCCATTGTAACTTTTTTAACATTATCAAATGTTATAGTAGTTTTAATACCAGTTTCCATTCCAGAATGATATCCAGAAGCTTTTTTATTACGACTCATATCAACTAAAGTCATATTTTTAAAATTAGCCATAAATGTAGCGTCTTTTAATACATTAATACCAGCAACTTCGTTGTCACTCGCAACAAAGCTAGCATTATCTAAGCCAGTAATAGAAAAACTTGCATAATTACCAACCCAAATACCAGATCCATGATTAGCATCCGTTTCTTTACCATTAACTAATTTTAATGTTGCATTTTCAGCTATTGTTAAAGTTACATCTGCTGAATTACCCACAAATATACCTTCACGGTATCCATCAAATGTAAAACTACCAGAAAATTCGATATTACTACTTGCACGATCTGCTACAAAAATACCAAACTTATTACCATCAGTATTAATAAAATTAACAGCTCCTGTAGTTTTAAATAATTTACTGCCAACTACATTAATTGTAATATCTGTATAAGTTCCTTCTTCAAATATTACTTCATCATTGTCATTAACAGCAGTTTGAATTTGATCATTGTCCATACTAGAATCAACAGTAGCACTACTTGCATTAACTGGTACTAAAAAGCCTAAAGTAATAACTACAAATAATCCTAATAAGACATTCATTAAACTTCTTTTCATATTTTTCCTCCCAATATTTTAATCAAGAGAATAAAATAAATAAATCAACCGAACCCGTTCTAGTTAAAATATAAATAGTACTCCCTCAAATTAGCTCACTATAATAATCAAAAATGAATTTTCTGTCAACAATTTAACGCTAAAAAATAAATTTTATCAAGAAAAAAAGACATTTCAAACGAAATATCTTTTCAAATATTATTTTTGACACTTAGGACAATAATAAGTACCACGCCCCGCTATTCTACAAACTTCTATTGTAGAGGAACAATTCGGACAAATTCCTTTCTTCTTACCATGGACTAATAACTCATTTTGGAATAAGCCATGTACCCCTTCACTAGATGTAAAACTCTTAATTGTTGTTCCACCTTTCTTGATAGCCTCACATAAAACTAATCTAGTATTTTTAATTATCTCATCACATTCATTCAATGATATATTACAAGACTTTCTATATGGACTAATCCCAGTCCTAAAGAGTATCTCATCATCATAAATATTACCAATACCGGTAATAATACTTTGATCAAGTAAAACTGTCTTTATTGGCAGCTTCTTATTATGAATTTTTTCATACAAATATTCTTTAGTTAAATCACTATCGTCAAATTCATAACCAAGTTCTGACAAAGGTTTAACATCATTAACTTTATCTTTATCAATTAAATACATCTTTCCAAATTTTCTAACATCATGATATCTAAAACTAATATCGTCATCAAATATAAATTCAACATGTTCATGTTTGACAATTTGATCATTTTTCTTTCTAAAGAAAAACTTTCCTTCCATTCTTAAATGAATTAATAATACATCTTTATCCAATAGAACTTTAATAAATTTACCATGTGTAGTAACATCTAAAATCTTTTGCCCAATGATTTCTTTTTTGAATTCATCAGTTGTAGGATACGCAATAATATTATCCCAGTAAACATTACATCTCGTAATCTTCTTTCCCACTAATCTTGGTCTTAAACTATTACTAACAGTTATTACCTCTGGCTTTTCAGGCACAACACTCACCTCTTTTATTTAGCTTCATACCAATTGTTACCAATTTCAATATCAACTTTTAAAGGTACATCTATTTTAAAAGTATTTTCCATTATATCTCTAACAATTTCACTAACCTCATCTAACTCATCATTTAAAACATTAAACACAAGTTCATCGTGTACTTGAATTAACATTTTACTCTTTAAATTACGTTTATTAAACTCTCTATATATTTCAACCATTGCCTTCTTTAGTATATCAGCAGCTGTTCCTTGAATAGGAGTATTTAAAGCCATTCTTTCTCCAGATGAACGTATCATATAATTCTTGTTCTTCAACTCTTCAATTACTCTTTTTCTATTCATTAATGTCCTAACATATCCATTAGCGTAAGCATCAGCTATCTCTTTAGCTTGGAAATCTCTAATACCCGGATAAGTTTCTAAATAATCATCAATAAATTTCTTTGCTGTTTTCAAATCAATTCCTAAATCTTCTGAAAGACCAAAACTACTAATACCATATAAAATACCAAAATTAACTGCTTTAGCTGTTCTTCTCATATCTTTAGTAACAGAAGATATATCTACTTTAAATATATCAGCTGCTGTTCTTGTATGAATGTCCTCATTATTTACAAAGGCATTAATCAAATTAGTTGCCTTAGACATAGAAGCAAATATCCTAAGTTCAACTTGAGAATAATCACTAGAAAGTATTTTTGAATTGGAATCAGGAACAAAAGCCTTTCTAATTAAAGCTGAATATTCTGCTCTAGCCGGAATGTTTTGTAAATTAGGACTGATACTAGAAAGTCTACCAGTTCTAGTTAGAGTCTGTGTAAATATTGTATGAATTCTTCCATCTTCTCTTACTTCCGCTTTTAATCCAACAGCATAGTTTGTATAAAGCTTAGCTAAAGTACGATATTCAAGTATCTTAGAAACTATTGGATGAAAATCCATAATCTTATCTAAAATATCCTTACTAGTAGAATACTTATTATCTTTAACCTTCTTAGGATAAGGAATTGCCAAGTCTTCAAACAATACTTTAGAAAGTTGTGAAGGTGACATAATATTAAATTCTACTCCCGATAACTCATAAATTTCCTTTTCTTTTTCCTCTAGTTTTTCCTTTAATTCAAGTTCCACATTTGTTAAATAATCTACATCAACCTTAATACCTGTAATTTCCATATCAGCTAAAACTTCAGCTAATGGCATTTCAATATTATTAAATAAATCAAGTTCCGCCTCATCGCTTAATTCCTTTAATAATCTCTCTCTCATCTCATAAATAAACTGTGCCTTTTGACAACAAATTTCTTTTAATCTTTCTTCTTCTACCTCTATAGGTCTCTTATCAGTTCCATAAGTATCTTCATATATTGGCAACTGATAATCAAAACTTCTTGCTACAAAGCTAATATCATCTTTTACAACATAATCAAGTAAATAAGCTGCTATCATTGTATCAAATGAAACATTTTTAAATTTAACATCTAAAAAATTTAAAACTACTAAAGACTTTTTATAGTCATACGTAAATTTCCATACATCAGAAGAAAATACATCTTTGTATTTTTCAATATTATCTTTATTTATAAAATAACCTTTTTCTCCATCATAAATACCAATTCCAAGTATTTCACTCTTACTGTAAATAGAACCTCTAGTTTCTAGATAATAAGCAAAGTCTTTACTTTTAAATTGTTCTATATCATCTATAATTAATTCTCTAGATTCTTGCTTTTCTTCCCTTTTTTCTTCAATTGAACCTTCTAAATCTAATTTTCTTAATAATGAATGAAATTCTAACTCTTCCAAAATATTGGCTAATTGGCTCTTATCTGTAATTCCATATTTACAGTCTTCCAAAGTAAAGTCTAATGGCACTTCTTTATATATAGTAGCAAGATCATAACTCATATAAGCATTATCTTTATCAGCTAATAACTTTTCTTTTGTCTTTCCCGTAACACTATCTATATTTGCATATAAATTATCTAAAGTACCATACTTAGAAAGTAAATTAATAGCTGTTTTCTCACCGATTCCTTTTACACCTGGAATATGATCACTAGCATCACCCATAAGAGCTTTTAAATCAACCATACGTGCTGGCTCAACCTGATAAGTTTTCATAAACTCATCTCTATCCATCATAATGTGTCCTGACTGTTTCAAAAGTTTAACAACAACTTCATCACTAATTAATTGTAATAAATCTTTATCACTACTAACAATAGTCGCAATAAACTCATCTTCTGCATCGACAATTCTTGCCAAAGTACCTATAATATCATCAGCCTCATAATTATCAATTTCAAAATGCTTAATTCCAAAAGCATCCAATACTTCTTTAGCCTTAGGAAATTGTAGTTTTAACTCATCAGGCATTTCAATACGACCAGCTTTATAAGAATCATACTTATCATGTCTAAAGGTCTTACCTTTATCAAATGCCACAAGTATATAATTAGGCTCTTCTTCTTTAATAATTTTATTCATCATATTAATAAAGCCATACAAAGCATTAGTAGGAAAACCTTTAGAGTTCTTCATAATAACACCTTGATAAGCAGTAGCATAAAAACTTCTAAATAAAAGATTATTACCATCTACTAAAATAATTTTTTTCATAATTGTATCACCTACAAATTAGTATAACACAAACAATTATTATTTTCCTAACTACTTATCAATATTTACATAAGTATTACTACTATTATAATTATTTTCAAGTCTCTTTAAATGATCAGTAGCCATAAATAAGCACAAAGTCATAAAACTATAAATTGCTAATATAAATAATCCTTTCTTTAAATTAATTCTTATTGTCATATTCACCACTCCTTTTCAATTACAAATAAATTATATCTCATACGACTGTTCGTGTCAATAGTTTTTGAAAACATTTGTTTGACAATTTACAAATAAAATGATAACATATATACATGAAGGAGGAATAATATGGAAAAACTTACTGCTCGTCAAGAGTATATACTACAAGTTATTAAAAAATTAGTTGCTAAAAATGGATATCCACCTACTGTAAGAGAAATAGGTGCTGCTGCTCATTTAAGTTCTCCAGCAACTACTCATTTTCACTTAACTAAATTAGAAGAAAAAGGATATATAAAGAAAGGAAACTGTAAAAACAGAACAATTGAAATACTAGTACCTAATGAGTATTCAAAAAAAGCTGAAAAAATATCTGAGGTACCATTACTAGGAAAAGTAACAGCTGGTACTCCTATTGAAGCAATTGAAACACCTGATGAATATTTTGCTATTCCAACAAACTTAATAAATCCTAAAAAGGAAATATTTACTTTAAAAGTATCTGGTGAATCAATGATAAATGTAGGAATCTATGATGGTGACATTTTAATTGTTGAACGTCAAAAAACTGCCAATAATGGAGATACCGTTGTCGCTATGAATTCTAATAATGAAGCAACTGTAAAAACTTTCTATAAAGAAGCTGGTCATTTCAGACTACAACCAGAAAATGATACCATGGAACCAATCATTTTAAAGGAAGTAACAATTCTAGGAAAAGCCGTTGGACTATATAGAAAATTTTAAACTAAAAAACTCAAGGAAAAAACTTGAGTTTTTATTTATCTTCATTTATAAAAGTTCTAATAATATAACTAGCTATTAATAATCCTGCCGAACTAGGTACAAAAGAAGTTGAACCAGGTGTTCTATCACCAGTCTTAATAGGCAATTCTCTTGACGCTAAAACTAAAACTTTATCATTTATTTTCTTATCTTTGACATGTTTTCGAACAATTCTAGCAATAGGATCATTAACAGTTTTTCTAACATCAACAATTTCTAACATACTAGGATCTAATTTATTACCAGTTCCCATACTTGAAATAAATTTTCTCTTTGCCAAAATACATCTATCAATAAGTGCCAACTTAGTAGAAACAGTATCACAAGCATCAACTAAATAGTCAAATTCATAATCAAATAAAATATCTATATTAGAGTCATCAATAAATTTATTAATTTTAATAACTTCACATTTTTCATTAATGTCTTTTATTCTTTTTTCAAATACATCTACCTTAGCCTGTCCTACAGTAGAATCTAAAGCAATTATTTGTCTATTAATATTAGTCTCATCAACTATATCTCCATCAACAATAATGATTTTTCCTATGCCAGATCGAACTAATCCTTCAACAACATAGCCTCCTACTCCGCCAATGCCAACAACCAAAACTGTCTTACTAGAAATATTTTCAAAAGACTCTTCACTAATCAACTTTTTAAATCTATCAAACCTATGCACTTTTTCTACTCTCCCAAGAAGTATCAGTCTTAACAAACTGTTTACTCTTTTGACTAGATGACTGAATTAAATCAAACGGTCTATCATAAATAAGTTTATTTACATATGACATTTTAGCGTAAATATCTCTATTTTCTAATGCCATATTATAATACTTATTAAGACTCTTAGTATCTTTAGAACGAAGTTTATCAAAAGACTCTAATACTTGTTGAAGAGTATCTTCCATAACAGAAGCTTGTCCTATCACAGTACAGTCAAACATTCTAATAAAATCAAGTGTTCCTACTAAATCCAAAACACCATATTCTTTAAACAACTCCGTCCAAGTATCTGGACTAGAATTACTTGAAACTATTCTTTTAACTATAGACACCTTTTCATCAGAAAATACATCATCTAAGCCAACTTTATTTAAAGATAAATACTTACCCTTAGTAACACCAGGAGTTTCCTTCTGCATATCTAATATAGTATCAACATACAAATTGTCCATTGCATCATTAACTTTTCTTAAAGGTAATGGTGCTTCATATACGTCATAAGTATCTTCACCAGTACCAGACTTTGTCGTTACTACAACATCTCTTTTATATAAAATAGAATTTGCTCTAATAAAATCAATAATAGACTTATTGTCATTAGATTCACTAAATGAAGAGGCTAAAAAACTTCTACCATTAACAATAATATCACTAGGCATAGTATTAGAAAGTTTAACACCTGTTCTAACTTTAGTTGCATCTTTAATAGATACACGAACATTAAGTATTCTATTTCTATTAACAATTGGTAACACTAACATCTTACTTCACCTCGCATGCCTTATTATATCACGTTTTAACAGTCATATCAAGATTTCATTACAAACAAAAAAGTCAGAACAGAGCGTCCTAACAAACGATAAAACCTGTACTTTATTCCAGGTGGGTGTCCCTACACTATTTTTAGGATTCTTATATAAAATATAAGCTTTCAACACCAATAGTAGATCAGAACTCCCGTATCGTTACTTTAGTCGGTTTTAAAAGTGCCGGTGTCGCATCCATCTGACAACTATATTATATCATATCCAAAAAATTTATTACAAGCCTTTTCACCTAAGTAGACACAAAAACATACATTACTATAGGTGAATTATATGTATTTTAATAATAAAGATGTGTCAATCTATTATGAAAAATATGGTAACAGTAAAAAAACTATTTTAATACTACCCGGCTGGGGCAATACCAGAACAACATTTACAAATATCATCAACTTTTTCAAAGATAACTACACTATTTATATTATAGATTATCCAGGTTTTGGAAATAGTTCTATTCCTGAAAAAGAACTTACGATATATGATTATACAAATTTAGTCCGTGACTTTTTAGAAGAAATGCAAATAAAAAACCCTATAATAATAGCTCATTCCTTTGGTGGAAGAATTACTACTCTATTGACAGGATATTATAAAGAAAAAATAGATAAAATTATTATGATAGATGCCGCTTCCATAAAACCAAGAAAAAGAATAAAAGCTCTTATAAAACAAACAACTTACAAAGTCCTAAAAAAATTAACCTATCTTTTACCAAAGTTAAAGCAAGAATATTATCGTCAAAAATTACTCAAAGTTTTTGGCTCTACAGACTATCAAAATCTTCCAAACAACATGCATAAGACATTTAAAAACATTGTTAATGAAAATCTTATATACTATCTAAAAAATATTGAAAGTGAAGTATTATTAATTTGGGGCAAACTAGATAAAGAAACACCATTAAAAGACGGTTATAAAATGAATAACCTAATTAAAAATTCTGCTCTTATAATCTATCCCAAAGGCAATCATTTTTCATACTTACAATATCCATATTTAACAAACAAAATAATTTATGAATTTATAAAAGAGTGAAGCTAATAATCATTAAGCCTCACTCTCTTTTTCATTCTTTTCTTTAACAACAATTCTTCCATGATAATGGATTTTTTTATTTAAATTATATTCTTCTCCCACAAAAACATATAAATCATAAATAATTTTTTCTTTAGGCTTTATTACCCTTTCTATAACAGGTAAATCTTTTTCGTCTAAATAAATAGCTTCTCCTCCATTAACACTATATTTAACATATTTTCTATCAGTAATTTTTTGACTGCATTCATCATATTTAATCATTTCCTCATCATCAGAAATAAATATTTGAAATGTTTTTTCTGCATCAGACTTATTATATACTTTTACTATATATTTTTTTGTTTTTAATCCTTCTTCATCTGACAATGGTAAAGTATCAACTAAATTAATAGTATCACCAAGACCAGTATTCTTTTTTCCAAATTCATAATACAAGCTTCCAGTCCTAAAAATAGTATCAGACTTAGTTGTCTGTATTTTTGAAAAAACAAAATAAGAACTAAATAAAAATACAATTAAAATAACACTAACAGTAATAATTGTATACTTTCTTTCATTAGCTTTTATTTTCAAAATAACATGATCAATTTGATTAGAAGAATACTTTTTTATATCAGACTGTTTAAGTTTTCTTTTTTTCTTAACTTTTTTTTCTTTGCTCTGTTTCTTTTCAATCTTCTTATCTTTTTCTTCTTTTTTATTTACATCAGACAAAGAACCAGAAATTTTTTCTTCCTTTTTTTCCATCTTTTTCATAATAATCACCATATTTTCTTTACAAAACAAGTATATCATAATTTAAATAAAAACAATATATATAGAAAATAAAAAGTTACGTATTTACGCAACCTTTTTAATTTGAATATTTAATTCATCTAATTGTTTTTCATCTACTGTATTTGGACACTCACTCATTAAACATGATGCACTAGCAGTTTTAGGGAAAGCAATGACATCACGAATGTTTTCTGTACCTGTAAGTAACATAGTAAGTCTATCTAAACCAAGTGCTATTCCACCATGTGGAGGTGTACCATATTTTAAAGCTTCCACAAAGAAACCAAACTTATTTTTAATATCTTCTTCAGTTAATTCTAATGCTCTAAACATTTTTTCTTGTACATTTCCATCATGAATACGAATAGAACCACCACCAGCTTCATAACCATTAATAACGATATCATAAGCTTTTGAATAACAATGAGCTTTATCATCAATAAGTTTATCTACATCACTATCTAATGGAGAAGTAAATGGATGATGACAAGCTACATATCTTCCCTCTTCTTCACTATATTCAAATGAAGGGAATTCAACTACCCAAAGTAATTTAAAATCATCTTTATTAATTAAACCAAGTTCACGTGCCAACTTACATCTCAAAGCTCCAAGTGAAGTTTTAACAACATTATACTTTTTATCCGCAACAATAAGTACTAAATCATTTGACTCAATACCTAATAAATCTTTTAACTTACTAATTTCTTCTTCAGAAACAACTTTCGCAATACTACCAGTAACTTCATCTTCAAATTTTAAATATGCTAAGCCAGATGCCTTATAAGTCTTAACAAACTCAGTTAATTGATCAAGTCCCTTACGTGAATATTTTGATGCAGCATCTTTAACTACTAGGCAGTTAATAATACCATTTTCATCTACAATATTTTTAAATACTGAAAAACTTGTATTTTTAAAAACTTCTGTAATATCACAAATAGGCATATCAAATCTTAAATCAGGTTTATCAGAACCATATTTACTAATCGCATCATCATATTTCATTTTCATTAAAGGTAATTTAATATCTATTCCTCTAATTTCTTTAAATACATGAGCGACTAGTCTCTCTGCTAAATCCATAACATCGTCTTGTTCAACAAAACTCATTTCAATATCAATTTGTGTAAATTCTGGCTGTCTATCACTTCTTAAGTCTTCATCTCTAAAACATTTAGCTATTTGAAAATATCTCTCAAGCCCTCCAATCATAAGTAATTGTTTAAATATCTGTGGTGACTGAGGTAATGCATAAAATTTTCCTTTATTAACGCGACTTGGAACCAAGTAATCTCTAGCTCCTTCTGGAGTAGATTTACAAAGTACCGGTGTTTCAACTTCTAAAAATTTCTCTTTATCTAAAAAATTTCTAACAGCCATTGTAATTTTATGTCTTGTCATTAAATTATTAGTAACTTCTCTTCTTCTAATATCTAAATATCTATATTTTAATCTTGTATCTTCTAAAGCCGTTGTATCATCACTAATTTCAAAAGGCAAATCATTACTAGAATTTAACAACTCAATTTCAGACAATTCAATTTCAATATCTCCTGTTGGAATATTTTTATTCTTAGATTCCCTTTCACTAACAATACCTTTTACTTTTATAACTGATTCACTCTTTAAAGAAGAAGCAATTTCATAACATTTTCCTTCTCTCGCTACTAATTGAACGATTCCAGAACGGTCTCTTAAATCTATAAAACAAACTCCGCCTAAGTCACGTTTCTTTTGTACCCAGCCAAATAAAGTAACTTCTTCATTTATATTATCAATGCGTAAACTATTATTTTCAACTTTTTTCATAAGCTTCTACCTCCTTAATGTTTACAAGTACATCCATCGCCACAAGAGCATTCATCCCCGCAAGAGCATTCATCACCGCAAGAACACTCATCGTCACAACAACAATCATCATCTGAAGTTAACTTCTCATCTAAATAATAAATTAAAGCATCCAAACTAATCATTTCTTCTTCTTTTGTTTTATTATTTTTAATCTTAACTTCATTATTATTTAAATCTTCACTATTTAAAACACATATAAATTTAGAATTTAATCTATCAGCTTGTTTAAATTGAGCTTTTAAACTTCTACCAGTATACTCAGTATCAACAATAAATCCTGCTAATCTTAACTCTTGTGCTAAATAAGTTGCATATTTTTTTTCATCTTCATTAACATACATTAAAAATAAATCTATATTTTCAACTATCGGTAATTTTACTTTTTCAAGTTCTAAAGCCATAACAAGTCTACCAAGCCCAGATGCAAATCCAACACAAGACGTCTCTGGTCCATCTAGTTGACTAACTAAACCATTGTATCTTCCACCTGCACCAATGACATTATTAGATCCAAAGCCTTCAACTTTAGCCTCTATTTCAAAAACAGTATGATTATAATAATCAAGTCCACGAACAATTTTAGGATTTATTTCATACTTAATTTGCATAATATCTAGGTAATCTTGAACCTTTTCAAATCTATCTCTACTCTCATCATTTAAATAATCTAAAGTAGTAGGAGCATTTTTTATTATCTCGTTAAGAGTATCAACTTTACAGTCTAATATTCTTAATGGATTCTTTAAAAGTCTTTCTTGACAATCTTCACAAAGCTCTTTTACATGAGGCTCAAAATATTTTATTAAAGCATCACGATAAGCATTACGGCTTTCCTTATCACCTAAACTATTAAGATTAACTTTAATTTCTTTTAACCCTAATATTTTATATAAATTTACTGCCGCACTAATAATTTCAGCATCAGACATCGGATCATCAGTACCAAGTATTTCCATACCAAATTGCGTAAGCTCCCTGTCTCTTCCAGCTTGAGGTCTTTCATAACGATACATTGTACCATTATAATAAACTTTAACTGGTTGATTATCTCCATACATTTTATTTTCAATATAAGCTCTAACAACACCAGCAGTACCCTCTGGTCTTAAAGTAATTTTTCTACCAGACTTATCTTCAAAATCATAACTTTCTTTAGAAACAATATCTGTAGTTTCTCCAACACCTCTATGAAATAATTCTGTAGATTCAAATAAAGGTGTTCTAATATAATTATAATTATACTTCTCCATTAATGCATCAATAACACCATCAACATATTTCCATATCTTAGCTTCACGTCCATAAATGTCGTTACAACCCTTTTGCCTTTGTATCATAAAATCCCTCCTAAAATAAAAAGGTGCCCCCTCCAAAGGATGAATTAAAATTCATGGTGCCACCTTATTTTATACTCTTAATACTTTATAACGAAGTAACCCGCTTCTTTTTTATGAGATGTCTTCAATTCCTAAATATAAGTATTTTCACCAGTCATACTCTCTCTAAAAATATTTATAAAATCTACTCTTTCTCAAGAAGATATACCTATTATAGCACACTTTTAAAAAAATGTTTCTTATTTTTTCATAAAAGTAATCATTCTTTTAGCTAAACATTTATTAGCTTTATCTTTAGAAAATCCAATAGACACTAAACTACTACTACCCGAGTTTGACAGTTATTTAGAAGTTAAAATCCCACTTTCCCTTTATTTATATG
>CAVKYO010000043.1:0-18857 GCA_963660495.1 Acidaminococcus fermentans | reverse complement strand
CAGCATATTTATACTACTTTCTTATTTTTTTTGAATTATATGTCTGAATAGTTACAATTATTCTTACTTTTTTCAAAGTTTTGGTTGACTTTGATTTAAGTTAGTGTTATATTATTTTTGCTGATTAAATATCTTTGCTTTGTGCAAAGTTTTATTTAAAGGGTAAAATGATACACCTGGATATGTGTAAAGAAAGGAGATATATTTTATGCCTACAATTAACCAATTAGTTCATAAAAATCGTAAGGATAAGGTTAGAAAGAGTAAAGCACCAGTTCTTGGAGTTGGAATCAATACTATTCAAAAGAAGGCAACTGAAGTTCATTCACCTCAAAAACGTGGAGTTTGTACTCGTGTTGGTACTAAAACACCTAAAAAGCCAAACTCAGCATTACGTAAATATGCACGTGTTCGTTTATCTAATGGTAAGGAAGTTGATACTTATATACCAGGAATTGGACACAACTTACAAGAGCATAGTGTTGTATTAATTCGTGGTGGTCGTGTTAAGGACTTAATCGGTGTTCGTTATCATATTATTCGTGGTACTTTAGATACTGCTGGTGTTAAGGATCGTAAGCAAGGACGTAGTAAATACGGTGCTAAGAGACCTAAGTAAAATTTAAATTTTGAAGGGAGGAAATTAAAATGCGTAAGAGACGTGCAGTTAAAAGAGACATTTTACCAGATCCAATATATAAGTCAAAAGTAGTTGCTAAACTAATTAATACTATTATGTTAGATGGTAAAAAGGGAACAGCTCAAACAATAGTTTATGAAGCATTTGATCAAGTTAAGGCAAAATCTGGTAAAGATCCATTAGAAGTATTTAATGCTGCTATGGAAAATATTAAACCAGCTCTTGAAGTTAAGAGCCGTCGTGTTGGTGGATCTAACTATCAAGTACCTATAGAAGTTACACCTGCGAGAAGTCAAGCTTTAGCGTTAAGATGGTTAACTAAGTATTCTCGCGATCGTGGTGGAAAAGGAATGGCTGATAATTTAGCTAATGAAATTTTAGATGCATCTAATGGTACAGGTGCAGCAGTTAAAAAACGTGAAGATACTCATAGAATGGCTGAGGCTAATAAAGCTTTTGCTCATTATAGATGGTAGGAAAGGGTAATTTATGGCAAGAGATACGTCTTTAGATAAGACAAGAAATTTTGGAATTATGGCTCATATTGATGCTGGTAAAACTACAACTACTGAGCGTATTTTATATCTTGCTGGTAAAATCCATAAAATTGGTGAAACTCATGATGGAGCTAGCCAAATGGACTGGATGGAGCAAGAAAAAGAACGTGGTATCACTATTACTTCTGCAGCAACAACTGCATATTGGAATGGATACCGCTGTAATATAATCGATACTCCTGGACACGTAGACTTTACTATTGAAGTTAGTCGTAGTTTAAGAGTACTTGATGGTTCTGTAGCTTTACTTGATGCTCAAGCTGGTGTTGAGCCTCAAATGGAAACTGTATGGCGTCAAGCTGATGAATTTAGTGTTCCTAGAATTATTTTCGCTAATAAAATGGGAAAAATGGGAGCTGATTTTGCATACAGTTTAAAGAGCATTAAGAACAGGTTAGGTGTTAATGCTGCTCCAATTGAATGGCCAATAGGTGCTGAAGATAATTTCCGTGGTGTTGTTGATATCATTACTCAAAAAGCTTATGAGTTTGATGGTACTGAAGAAGAAAATCTTAAGGAAATTGAAATTCCAAGTGATTTAAAAGATTTAGTAATTGAAAAGCATTCTGAATTATTAGAAGCAGTTGCTGAATTTGATGATGAAATGATGGAAAAATATCTAGAGGGAGAGGAAATCTCTGTAGATATGGTTAAAAGTGCTATCCGTAAAGGATGTTTAAGTGCTGAATTTTTCCCTGTTATGTGTGGAGATGCTTTAGGTAATAAGGGCATTAGACTATTACTTGATGCAGTTATTGATTATCTACCAAGTCCTGTTGATACTCCAGCTATAAAGGGACGTAATTTAAAGGGAGAAGAAGAAGTTCGTCATCCTAATGATAATGAACCATTTAGTTCTTTAGCATTTAAGGTTATGACAGATCCATTTGTTGGACGTTTAACATTCTTCAGAGTTTACTCTGGACATTTAGCTTCGGGTAGTTATGTATTAAACTCTACTAAAGAAGTTAAAGAAAGAATTGGACGTATACTACAAATGCACGCTAATACTCGTAATGAAATTAGTGATGTTTACACTGGTGATATTGCCGCAGCAGTTGGATTAAAGAATACAACTACTGGTGATACATTATGTGATGAAAAGAAACCAATTATTTTGGAAAGCTTAGTTGTTCCTGAACCAGTTATTCAATTAGCTGTTGAACCTAAGTCAAAAGCTGATCAAGCTAAAATGTCATTAGCATTACAAAAATTAGCAGAAGAGGATCCAACATTTAAAGTTCATACTGATCATGAAACTGGTCAAACAGTTATCGCTGGTATGGGTGAGTTACACCTTGATGTATTAGTTGATCGTATGAAACGTGAATTCAATGTTGAAGCAAATGTTGGTGCTCCACAAGTTGCTTATCGTGAAACAATTAAGCAAGCTGCTGATTGTGAAGGTAAGTATATTAAACAATCTGGTGGACGTGGACAATATGGACATGTTTGGGTTAAATTTGAGCCAAATCCAGATAAAGGTTATGAATTCGTTGATCAAATCGTTGGTGGTGTAGTACCTAGAGAATACATTCCAGTTGTTGATAAAGGATTACAAGAAGCATTACAAACTGGTGTTCTTGCTGGATATCCTATGATTGATGTTAAATGTACATTATTTGATGGTTCTTACCATGATGTTGACTCTAACGAAATGGCATTTAAAATTGCTGCTAGCTTTGCATTAAAAGAAGCTAAAAATAAGTGTAAACCAGTATTACTTGAGCCTATTATGAAAGTTGATGTTACTACACCAGATGAATACTTCGGTAACGTTATGGGTGATTTAACATCTCGCCGTGGTAAGCCATTAGGACAAGAGTCACAAGGTAATGCTGTTAAATTAAGCGCTATGGTTCCATTATCAGAAATGTTTGGTTATGCTACTAACTTACGTTCTAATACACAAGGTAGAGCTACATTCGTAATGTTCCCAGATCATTATGAAGAAGTACCTAAGAACATTGCTGATGAAATTATTAAAAAGAGTGGAAATTAGTTAAAAATTAGTATCAAAATAGTTGAAAAAACTTCAATTATTAGATAAAATAGATGTTGTATAAATAAGGAGGAAAAATTAATATGGCAAAAGAAAAATTTGATCGTTCAAAACCACATGTTAATATTGGTACAATTGGACACGTAGATCATGGTAAAACTACTTTAACTGCTGCTATTACTAAATGTTTAGCTGGTAAAAACGGAAATCAAGCTGTTGATTTTGCTAACATTGATAAAGCACCAGAAGAAAGAGAACGTGGTATCACTATCAATACTGCTCACGTAGAATATAGTACTGATAATAGACATTATGCACACGTTGACTGTCCAGGACATGCTGATTATGTTAAAAACATGATTACAGGTGCTGCTCAGATGGATGGAGCAATCTTAGTTATTGCTGCTACAGATGGACCTATGGCACAAACTCGTGAACATATTTTGCTTGCTCGTCAAGTTGGAGTACCTAAAATGGTTGTATTCATGAATAAATGTGATATGGTAGATGATCCTGAATTATTAGATTTAGTAGAAATGGAAATTCGTGATTTATTAAACGAATATGGATATGAAGGTGATGATACTCCAATTATCCGTGGTTCTGCTCTTAAGGCTCTTGAAGGAGATCCTGACTGGGTTGGAAAAATTGATGAACTAATGGATGCTGTTGATACTTGGATTCCTACTCCAGAAAGAGATAATGCTAAGCCTTTCTTAATGAGTATTGAAGACGTATTCACTATCACAGGTCGTGGTACAGTTGTTACTGGACGTGTTGAACGTGGACAATTAAAACTTAATGATGAAGTTGAAATCGTTGGTATCAAAGATACTAAGAAAACAGTTGTTACTGGAATTGAAATGTTCCGTAAACAATTAGATTATGCTGAAGCTGGAGACAATGCTGGTGTATTATTACGTGGTATTGCTCGTGAAGAGGTTGAACGTGGACAAGTTCTTGCTAAACCAGGAAGTGTTACACCTCATCATAAATTCAAAGCTACAGTTTATGTATTAAGCAAAGAAGAAGGTGGACGTCATACTCCATTCTTCACAAACTATCGTCCTCAATTCTATTTTAGAACTACAGACGTTACTGGTGTTATCACTTTACCAGAAGGTGTAGAAATGGTTATGCCAGGTGATAATGTTAACATTGAGGTTGAATTGATTCATCCAATTGCACTTGAACAAGGTACTAAATTCTCTATCCGTGAAGGTGGACGTACTGTTGGTGCTGGTAATGTTACTGAAATCATTGGTTAATGATAAAATAATTAAAAGTAAAAGCTTGTTGCTTTTACTTTTTTTGGCAAAAAAATAAGCGGCTTTTTTAAAGTTGCTTATTTTTTATTAAAACTTTTAAATAAATTGTAGGTAAAATTATTTAATACAAGATCAAATTCACCTATATATTCTGTTACTATAGTATTAAAGCCAAGTTTCATTTCATTTAATCCTGAATATTCATTTTTCTTTTCAAATTCTCCTACTACAGCATTCATATTTAGATATTTAAATCCTTTGTGATTATAATCTAAAATCATTTGCCATTTTATTAGATAACTGGCATTAAGTGAAGAAAATTCTTCATTATAACCGTCAGTAACAATATAAGCGGCATTATCATATTTAATAACTAGTGCTCCGCCTATTAGAATTCCTTCTGGATGTTTTTTTAATAATTCCGTTGCGAGTAACATATTGTTTTTATATGAACTAACAAGTTTGTCAGACTCCATTTTTTTATTTAAAGTGTTTTGTCTTTCCTTATCATTTGGTGCATATTGTTGTATTTTTTCGGCTAGTTGTTCATTATTTAGAACTTCATTTTCATACATTTTTCTACTATTTATTATAAAGGATTCAGTATTTATTTTTGCATAATATACATCAATATTATCTCCAAAATTTTTAACTAAAGCTTCATAATATTTTATTGGTTTTTTCTCTTTCTTCTTTATAAATTCATAAAGTTCTTTTATATCCTTTGTTGTATCATCATATACTTCTATTCCAAAATTGCTGGCTTTTCTTATTTTATTTCTTGTTCTTTTATCAAAATTTTCAAATAATGTATCTTCATTTTTATTTAAAAGAACTAGAGCTTCCCATCTAGGCTTTTCATTTTCAAAAAATAAATTTTTTCCTTTATATTCAAATTTTGCAGTAGCAAGATTTTCTAAAATTATACTTTCTTGATTATTCATATTTATTAAGTTTCCATCATTACTATGGATACTTATTGGAATGTATGGATCTATTCTTAGCAACATAAAGCCTTGTTTACCAAGTAAATTTTTTAAACATTCAGCAAGTTCTTTTACTTTTTTAGAATCAGTGTAATCAAATAATATGCCTCTTGGAGCATATGCTATTTTATTATTCATAAATACTTCTTTGTAAACTATCATTGTTGCACCTATTAGAGAGTTTGTGCCATCAACTATACCAAAATAGTGAACATTATATCCTAGTTTTAACATAGAAAGACCGTATGATGATGTTTGACAATAGTTTCTATACCTATGAGTGCTAGCATACTTATTAAATTGTTGTTGATTTAATGTTACTAATTTCATATTTTCCCTCTCCATCTTTTACTTATTATAGCATATTTTTTTAGTATTTATCAATAATTTATAGTAGTTAAAAGCTATTTTCCGTAGTATAATTATATTGGTGATAAAATGTTTAAAGATAATAAAATTTTAATACTTGGACTTGCTCGTTCTGGTTATAGTGCAGCTAAGATCTTAATAGAAAGAGGTAATGAAGTTATCTTAAATGATAGTAAGGAAGAGGAAAAATTAGATAAGAGTCAAATTACTGAATTACGTGACCTTGGTGTTAAACTGATTTTTGGTAGCCATCCTGATGATTTACTTGATAACTCATTTGATTATTTAATTAAAAATCCAGGTGTTCCTAATAGTCATAAATACGTAGTTAAAGCACAAGAGTTAGGAATAGAAGTTTTAAATGAAGTTGAAATGACTTATAGATTATTACCTGATGATATAAAAATTATAGGTATTACAGGTACAAATGGTAAGACTACTACAACTTCACTTACTTATGAAATAATGAAAAGTGCCTTTGGCGATAAAGTTCATTTAGCTGGTAACATTGGTTATCCATTTTGTAGTATTTTAAATGATTTAGTACCAGGCGATATTGTTGTGATGGAAGTTTCTTGTCAACAATTAAATAATATGAGTACTTATAAACCTGATGTAGCTTTAATGACTAATTTAAGTCCAGCACATATAGATTTCTTTGGTACTTATGAAAAATATAAAGAAGTTAAAGCTAGATTGTTTAAAAATCAAACTAGTATTGATGTTGCGATTTTAAATATCGATAATGATGATGTTATTAATGAGACTAAAGATATAAAATCAACTGTTAAATATTTTTCTAGTACTCAGGAGATTTCTGGTTGTTACTTGAAGGATGGAGCTATTTATTATTATGGTGATAAAGTTATTGATATTGATAAAGTTTTTATTGCAGGTAGACATAATTTAGAAAATTGTATGGGTGCCATCATGATTTCTAAAGAATTTGGTGTTAGTAATGAAGTTATAGAAGAAGTAATTTCTAATTTTAGAGGTGTTGAACATAGATTAGAATATGTTGATACTGTTTCTGGTAGGTTATTTTATAATGATACAGAGGCTACTAATATTAAATGTACACAAATTGCGTTATCATCTTTTGAAAAGCCTATAGTATTAATTCTTGGTGGATTAGAAAGAGGGCAAGATTTTAATGAATTAAGTCCTTATATGGAATATGTTAAGAGTATTATTGGTATTGGACAATGTAGAGAAAGAGTTCTTGAGTTTGGCAAGAGTTTAAATATACCAACTTATATTTATGAACATTTAAGTGATGGATTTGATAAGTGTGTTGAAGTATCTGATGTGGGTGATGTTATATTATTAAGTCCAGCTTCAGCATCTTGGGATCAATATAAAGAATGTGAAGTACGTGGAAAAGAATTTAAGGATAAAGTGGAGGAGTTAAAAAGTGAAAATTAAAAATGTAAGAGCTAGGGAAGTTTTGGATTCTAGGGGAAATCCTACGGTTGAAGTTGATGTTATACTTGAAGATGGTACTTTGGGAAGGGCAATTGTTCCTTCTGGTGCCTCAACTGGTGAAAGGGAAGCTTTAGAGATGCGTGATGGTGATTACAGATATAATGGTAAAGGTGTATTAAAAGCTGTTAATAATGTTAATACTACTATTCGTGATAAAGTAATTGGAATGGATGCTAGTGAGCAAGAATTAATAGATAAGACTTTGATTGAACTTGATGGTACTGAGACTAAATCTAATCTTGGAGCTAACGCTATACTTGGTGTATCTATGGCTTGTTTAAGAGCTAGCGCTATTACAGCTAAAAAAACTTTATACGAATATGTTGGAACTGGTAGAAGTTTACCTTATCCAATGATGAATATTATTAATGGTGGAGCTCATGCTGATAATAATTTGGACTTTCAAGAATTTATGATTATTCCACAACAAGATACTATTCATGAAAGAGTTCGTACTGGAGCTGAAGTGTTCCATGCTTTAAAGAATGTTTTAAAAGAGAAAGGTTATTTTACTGGTGTTGGTGATGAAGGTGGTTTTGCTCCTAATTTAAGCTCTAATAAAGAAGGATTTGAACTTATACTAGAAGCTATTTCTAGAGCTGGTTATGAACCTTTTAAAGATGTTAAATTAGCAATTGATGTAGCTGCTTCAGAATTTTATAAAGATGGTTATTATCATGTTGATGGTAAGTCTTTAACAACAGATGAGTTAATTGATTTTTATGAGGAACTTGTTAATACTTATCCAATAGTATCAATTGAAGATCCAGTTGATGAAAATGACTGGGAAGGATTTAGAAAGATAACTGAACGTTTAGGAGATAGGATTCAATTAGTAGGAGATGATTTATTTGTTACTAATATCAAATGTCTTCAAAAAGGTATTGATAATCATGCAGGAAACGCTATTTTACTTAAAGTAAATCAAATTGGTACTATCACTGAAACTTTAGAAACTATTAAGTTAGCTAAAGAGCATGGTTATAAGACTATTATTTCACATCGTTCAGGTGAGACTGAAGATACAACTATTGCTGATTTAGCAGTCGGGCTTGATTTAGGTCAAATAAAAACTGGTTCTATGTCTAGAACAGATAGAATTTGTAAATATAATCAATTGATGAGAATTGAAGAGGAACTTAGCTAGTTATTGAAGAGGAACTTAGCTAGTTATTATTGACATTTTAATAAAAAAATAATAGAATATTATCAGTTTTAAATTCATTGGAAAGACCATAATTATATTAGCTCTTATAGATAGTGAGTTAAGGATAGTGTGAACTTAATTATAATCTAGTATAATTCCTACCTTTCTTGAAGAAGTTTTTACTTCCGGTGTTATGCATCGTTATAAATTTTGAGTTAAATAAAGGATGGTACCGTGCTACTAGCACTCCTTATAGGTATCATTCTTTTTGTTTTAGGAGGGATAATTATGAAATTAAGTAAGAGTTATTTTTTCACATTACGTGAAGATGTAAAAGATGAGGATAGTAAATCCGGTAATTTACTAGTTCGTTCTGGAATGATTAAGAAGGTTAGTTCTGGTATTTATATGTTTTTACCTTTAGGACTTAGAGTTCTTGATAAAATTCGTTATATTGTAAAAGATGAAATGGATAAAGCTGGTGCTCAAGAGTTATTAATGCCTTCTTTAATACCTAGAGAAGTATATGATACCTCTGGTAGAACTGAAGCATTTGGTAATGATATGTTTAATTTAAATGATAGATATGAAAAACCTTATGTACTTGGACCTACTCATGAAGAGTTATTTACTATTGCGGCTAAGAGTATGGTGCAAAGTTATAAAGATTTACATTTTACTTTGTATCAGCAAGCTGATAAGTTTAGAGATGAGACTAGACCAAGATTTGGACTTATTAGAGTTAGAGAATTTATCATGAAAGATGCTTATTCTTTTGATAAAGATGAAGCTGGACTTGACGAAAGTTACGCTGTTATGAAGAACGCTTATAATAATATTTATGATAGACTTGGCCTTGAATATAGAATTGTTAAAGCTGATACTGGTGCTATGGGTGGTACTTTATCTGAAGAATATCAAGCTGTTACTGATATTGGTGAAGATACTTTGGTTTTATGTGATAAATGTGATTATGCCGTAAATATGGAAGTTGCTGGTAATACAATTATTCCTAGTGAAGAAGAAGAAAAGAAGATGGAAATGGTAGAAACTCCTCATCAAGAAACAATAGAAGATGTATGTAATTACTTGAAACTTGATGTTAAAAAGTCTGTTAAAGCTTTACTTATGAATGTTTCTGGAGAGTTAGTAGCTTTCTTTGTAAGAGGCGATAGATCATTAAATGAAAATAAAGTTTGTAAATTATTTGGCGTTAGTGAGTTTGAATTTGCTGATGATGAGTTAATTAGTAAGAGTAATGCTGTTCCTGGTTATACTGGTCCAGTAGATTTAAATTGTAAAGTAGTTGTGGATAAAGAAGTATTAACTATGAAGAATTTCTGTTGTGGAGCTAATAAAGAAGGATATCATTATATAAACGCTAATGTTTCTGATATTAAATATGATATGGCAGAGGATATTAGTAATGTTGTAGAAGGTGATACTTGTCCATGTTGTTCTGGTAAATTATACTTTAAAAAAGGAATTGAAGTTGGTAATTTATTTAAACTTGGTACTAAGTATGCTGAAAAGTTAGGTTTAACATATTTAGATGAGAATAATAAAGAATGTGTTGTTACTATGGGTTCTTATGGTATAGGAGTAGGTAGAATAATGGCTGCTATTGTTGAACAGAACAATGATGATAATGGTATTATTTTCCCAGAAGAAATTGCACCATATAAAGCGTCTATTATCATAGTAAATATGAAAGATGAAGTACAAGTTAGGGTCGCTAATGAATTGTATGATAAATTAACTTCATTAGGTGTAGAAGTTATATTAGATGACAGAGATTTAAGAGCAGGTGTTAAGTTTAAAGACACTGATTTAATTGGTATACCTTATCGAATAGTTGTTGGTAAAGGTGCTGTTGCGGGAATGGTTGAATATAAAAAGAGAACAGATAATGAAAGTATTAATTTAAGTGTTGATGAGGTAGTGGAAAAACTTAATGACTAATGTTAAGAGTATTATTTTAGATAGTTCTCATGAGATTGTTCCTAATATTTTTGTACTTGAAAAGATTGGTGCTGGTCATGATGGGATTGTTTTTAGATATGGTGGTAAAGCATTAAAATTGTTAAAATATGATGTTACATTACGTAGAAAACAAGGATTAATGACTTATGATAAGGCAATTTCTTTTTCAGATAATTTAAATTTAAGAAGAATAACTGATCCAATTGATACTTTTTCAGATGTTGATGGTAATTTTACTGGATATGTTATGAATTATTTGGATGCAGTTAATAGTCCTAAAAAAGAAGGAACATCATTATATAAAAGACCTACAGAGTTTACTTGTTCAGACTTGTTTGATTCAATGCTTGAACTTGCTTTAGACTTTGAAAATTTAACCAATAATAAAATACTTGTTAGTGATGTTAATAGAGGTAGTTATATATATACAGATGACTTTTTACATTTGTGCGACATGGATAAATATCAGATATATTTTGCCGGTGATTTAGCTTGTAAAAATAATACTACTTTTAACTTTGTAATTTCTAAGATGCTATTCTTTATGATGCAGTATGATAATGAATTTTCTTCACAAGAGAGGAAACAGTTATCTGCCTGGGTTAAAAATTGTTCTAATTCGCCAGAGTTTTTAAGTACTTTATTAGAAGAAGTATATGAAAAAAGAGATGAATCTATTGGTGAATTTGTTAATGTTAAAGTAAAAAAGATTCTTCATTAGTTGCAACTAAATGATATTTATGGTATTATAGTTATTGTTAAAACGGAGGTGTTTTATGGAAAAGGTACTTTTAATTATTTCCATTTTATTAATTATTATAGTTCTTCTTCAATCTGGTAAAGCTGAAAGTGCTGCTCAAATTCTATCTGGTAGTAGTTCAGACTTATTCAGTAAGAGAAAAGAACGTGGTTCAGAGTTAGTTATTAGTCGTATTACTTTAATTTTAGGATTAAGTTTCTTTATTATTTGCTTAGTTTCTATGTTTATATAAGTAATTAGATTTGACATATATTTTGTATATGTCTTTTTTTTTTGAAGATTATGAAGTATAATAATGATAGGATGAATAAGAGGGTGATTTAATGAGAGATGATATTTTAAATATTTTGAAGAATAGTGATAGAGCTCTTGATGTTTATGAGTTACAAGATATGTTACACATAAATGATGTTGAACAAGCTAAATTACTTACTGATGAACTTAGAAAGCTAGAGGATGAAGTTATTGTATATCATTCTAATAAGAATAAATATATGATGCTTGAAAAGAGTCATTTAAGAAAAGGTGTAATGAGAACCAATAAAAAAGGTTTTGGCTTTGTTGAGATAGAAAATATGGATGATGATGTTTATGTAGCGGTAGATAATATGAATGGCGCTATTCATGATGATATTGTCTTAGTTGAAATCACTAGTAAGATGACTTTAGATAGACTAGAAGGTAGAGTATTAAAAATAATTAAGAGACAAGTACAAAGATATGTTGGAGAAATTACATTTGATGAAAAAGGTAAGGGACATATTAAGTTGGATGACAATAAAATAAAACTTAATATTGAAATACCTAAGGATAAGACTTTGAATGCTGTTGATGGTCATAAAGTAGTTGTTGAGTTAGATAAAAAACTTAATAATAATTTAAAGTATGAAGGAAAAGTTGTTGAGATTATTGGACATAAGAATGACCCAGGTGTTGATATATTATCAATAATTTATAAATATAATATTAATACGGTTTTTCCAGATGATGTAAAAGAAGAAGTTTCTAATATTAATATGGAAGTATTACCTGAAGAACTTAATGGTAGAAGGGATTTAAGAAGTCAAGTAATATTTACTATTGATGGTGATGATACTAAAGATATAGATGACGCTATTTCAATTGAAAAGTTTGCTTCTGGACATTATAAATTAGGTGTTCATATAGCTGATGTTAGTTATTATGTTAAAGAAGGAAGTCCGTTAGATAATGAAGCTATGGAAAGAGGAACTAGTGTTTACTTGGTTGATAGAGTTATACCAATGTTACCTCATGAACTTTCTAATGGTATATGTTCTTTAAATCCTAATGTTGATCGTTTAGCTATATCATGTGTTATGGAATTTGATAGTTCTGGGAAACAAATAGATTATGAAATATTCCCTAGTGTTATTAGATCAAGAATACAAATGACTTATAAGAAAGTTAATAGTATATTAGAGAAAAATGTAGTTCCAGAAGGATATGAACCTTATGTTGATACTTTAAAAATTATGGCAGAACTTGCTGGTATTCTTAGAAAAGCAAAAGTAAAAAGAGGTTATATTAACTTTGATATAGATGAGGCTAAAATTTTAGTTGATGAAAATTGTAAACCTACTGAAATAACAGTTCGTGAACGTGGTACTGGTGAAAATTTAATTGAAGACTTTATGATTGCTGCTAATGAATGTGTTGCGACTCATATTTACTTTATGAATTTACCATTTATATATCGTGTACATGAAGTTCCAAAAGAAGAGAAAATTAGAAGTTTCTTAGGTTTTGTTAGTAATTTAGGATATCAAGTACCTGGTGATATAAAAGATACTAAACCTACAACAATGCAAAGAATATTAAAGGCACTTGAGGATAAACCTGAATATAAGATATTATCTAGTTTGTTATTAAGATGTATGCAAAAAGCGGTTTACCGTCCTGAAAACTTAGGTCATTATGGTTTGGCTAGTTCATGTTATACACATTTTACTTCACCTATACGTCGTTATCCAGATACAACTGTGCATCGTTTGCTTAGAACATATTTGTTTGAAAATAAGATAGATAATTCTACTATTCGTAAATGGGAAGAAAAGTTGGTTTATATAGCTGAACATTCTTCTGATAGAGAAAGAGCTTCAGTAGATTGTGAACGTGAAGTAGAAGATATGAAAATGGCTGAATATATGGAGAGTCATATTGGTGAAGAATTTGAAGGTATGATTTCTTCTGTTACTAGTTTTGGTATGTTTGTAGAACTTGATAATTTAGTAGAAGGTTTAGTTCCTTTACGTGATATGCCTGACTTCTTTGTTTATGATGAAGATAGAATGACATTGACTGGTGAAAAAAGTCATGTTAAATATACAATTGGTGAGAGAGTTTTAGTAAAAGTTGTTAGAGCATCTAAAGAAGATAAGACTATAGATTTTGAAATAGTAAAGAAGGTGTAGTAGTTTATGAAACGAAGAAGAAGATTAAAGAAAAAGTATAAGAAAGTTATTTTATTTATTTTTATTCTTCTTCTTTTTTTTGTTTTATTTATTCTTTTTTTGAAACCTAAAGCTACTGAAAAAATAGAAAAAGAACCTATTGAAGAGAAAGAAGAGGTAAAAGTTCCGAAGGTTTATGAAACAAGTGTTTTTATGGTAGGTGATGCTTTAATTCATAGTAACATATATAAAGACGCTGAAAATGATGATGGTAGCTATAATTTTAAGCCAATGTTAGAATATATAAAACCAATTTCTACTAAATATGATTTGAAGTATTATAATCAGGAAACTATTTTAGGTGGGGCAGAATTTGGATATTCTAATTATCCAAGATTTAATTCTCCAAGTGAAGTAGGTGATGCATTTTTAGATGCAGGATTTAATCTTGTTTCTTTGGCAACTAATCATACTATGGATAAGGGTGAAGCTGGAGTAATAAACTCTGTTAATTATTGGAAAAGTAAAGAAAACGTGGTATACTCAGGTCAATGGACTTCAAAAGAGGAAAGAGAAGAGTCACATGTTTATAATATCAATGGTATATCATATGCATTCTTTTCTTATACTACATGGACTAATGGTTTAGAAACACCAGCCGGTAAAGAATATTTAAATAATGTTTATTCTCCTGAAAAAGCTGCTGCTGATATTGCTAAGGTTAAAGATTTGGCTGATGTTATTATTGTGGCGATGCACTGGGGTATTGAGTATTCTTTAGGAGTTTCATCTCAACAGACAGAAATCGCTAATTACTTGTCATCATTAGGAGTTAATTTAATTATTGGTGCTCATCCTCATGTAGTTGAACCAGTTGAATATATTAATGATGGTAAAACTTTTGTTATTTATTCGTTAGGTAATTTTATTTCTGATCAAGTCGGTATAGAAAGATTAACTGGTTTAATGATGGAAGTAACTATAAAAAAGGTTGTTGATGTTGATGATACAGTAACAATTAGTATTGAAAGTCCAAAAGCAGAACTCATATATACATATTCAAAATATGGAAGGAACTTTAAAGTTTATCCTTATTATAAATTAGATAATACTTTGTTGCCAAATTATATTAATTATTATGAATATTATAAGGGTATTGTTAGTTCTAGATTTCCTGAACTTGTTTGGGGTCTTACAGGAGCGTGATTATATGGAAATACTAAATAGAAAAGCAAATCATGATTATTTTATTGAGGATACATATGAAGCTGGTATTGTTCTTACGGGTACTGAAATAAAGTCTATACGTGAGGGTAATTGTAATATTAAAGACTGTTATGGAATTATTAAAAATAATGAAGTATTTTTACTTAATATGTATGTAGGTCAGTATAAAGAAGGAAATATTTTTAATCATGAAGAAACTAGAAGTAGAAAACTTTTATTACATAAGAAAGAGATTAAGAAGATTCAACAAGCTATAGAGATTTCTGGTCGTACCTTGGTTCCGATTAAATTGTATTTCAAAGATAATAAATTAAAAGTATTACTGGGTGTTTGTCTTGGTAAAAAGAATTATAATAAACGTGAATCTATAAAAGAAAGAGATATAAAAAGGGAAATGCAAAAGAAAATTAAACAGTATTAAGTTTGATTTTTTGTGTTTATATGACATTTTATATGATAAAAGAGAACTGCTTTTAGTTCTCTTTTTGGTATTTACTTTGAAAATATTTATATAATTCTTCACACTTGTCTTTATCCATATCTGGTTTATTTTCATATGGATAAGGTATGTTTAAAGATATGTACTTTTCTCTACCTAGTCTATGAAAGGGTAGAAAATCTACTCGTTCTATGTTTTTAATTTTCTTTAAGTAATTTACTAGACTATCTATATATTCTTTATTATCAGTTAGACCTGGTACTATTACTTGTCTTATCCAGACTTTTTTATTTTGTTTATTTAGTTCTTGAATAAATTTTTCTACATGAGTTATTTCTTGACCAGTTAAATTTTTATAGGTGCTTGGCTCTGTGTGTTTTATGTCTAATAGTACTAAATCTACATATTTTAATATTTCTTCATATGAACCATTTCCTACCCCCGCTGTATCTATGGCAATATTGATATTGTCTTTTTTTAATTTTTTTGATAATTCTATTATAAATTTATCATTTAGGAGAGGTTCTCCTCCAGAAAAGGTAACGCCACCTGTATTTTTAAAATATGGTTTGCATCTAAGTATTTTTTTATATACTTCGTCTATGTTGTAATTGTTTTCTTTTTTTATAAACATTTCTGGATTATGACAAAATTTGCATCTTAGTTTACATCCATTAAAGAAAATTACTACTCTAATTCCTGGACCATCTACTAGTCCAAATGTTTCAATTGAATCAATGCTTGTTTTCATGTTCATATTTTCTCATGGAAAGTTCTTTCAATTACTTCTTGTTGTTGCTTCTTGGTTAATCTATTGAAATGAACTGAGTAGCCTGATACTCTTATGGTAAGTAAAGGATATTTTTCAGGATGATTCATGGCATCAATTAGAGTTTCTCTGTTTAATACGTTAACATTTAAGTGATGAGCGCCTTGTGAGAAGTATCCATCCATTAAGTTAACTAGGTTTTCTATTTGTTGGTTTTTATCCATGCCTAAGGCGCTTGGCACTATTGTGAATGTGTTTGATATACCATCTTTACAACAACGTTCATATGGAAGTTTAGCAACTGAATTAAGAGAAGCAATTGCGCCATTAGTATCTCTTCCATGCATTGGATTAGCTCCTGGTGCGAAAGGTACACCTTTTTTTCTACCGTCTGGTGTGGCACCTGTTTTTTCACCATAGACAACGTTTGAAGTTATTGTTAGTACTGATAATGTTTGTTCAGCATTACGATATGTTGGGTGTTTTTTTAATTCACTAGAGAATTTACTTACTATTTCTATAGCAATATCGTCGACTCTATCATCATCGTTTCCATACTTTGGAAAGTCACCTTCTATTTCAAAATCAATACATAGTCCGTCTTTATCACGTTTTGGTTTAACTTTAGCGTATTTTATTGCGGAAAGTGAATCGGCTACAACGGAAAGTCCTGCTACACCATAGGCCATATATCTATGAACATCGGTATCGTGTAAAGCCATTTGTCCAGCTTCGTATGCGTATTTATCATGCATGTAATGAATTATATTCATACTGTCTGAATAAATTTGAGCTACTTTTTCTAGTACTTTGAAATATGCTTGTTTTACTTTTTTATAATCTAGATATTCATCTTTCATTAATTCTATATCTTCAAGTACTTTATCTTTTTTAATTTCATCAATTCCACCATTGATGCTATAAAGAAGTGCTTTAGCAAGATTACATCTAGCTCCAAAAAATTGCATGTCTTTACCAAGTCTCATTGCTGATACACAGCATGCGATAGCGTAGTCATTTCCATAAATTTCTCTCATTAAGTCATCATTTTCATATTGGATAGCATCTGTTTCTATTGACATTTTTGCACAATACTTTTTAAAACTTTCAGGTAATTTATCTGCCCAAAGAATAGTTATATTTGGTTCTGGGGCTGGATCTAGATTGGTTAATGTATGTATAAGTCTGTAAGATGTTTTTGTAACTAGATGTTCTTTATTATTTAACATACCAGCAATACTACAAGTTACCCAGGTTGGATCTCCTGAGAATAGAGTGTCATATTCTGGTGTACGTAAATGTCTTACTAGTCTTAGCTTTATTACAAACTGGTCAATTAATTCTTGAGCTTTTTTTTCAGTTAAGATTCCTTCTTCTATATCTTTTGTTATATATATATCAAAGAAAGCATCAACTCTACCTAAACTCATAGCGGCACCATTATTTTCTTTTATTGCTGCTAGATAGCCAAAGTATGTCCATTGAATTGCTTCTTTAGCATTTTTTGCTGGTTTTGAAATATCAAATCCGTATGACTTTGCCATGTCTTTTATTTCTTCTAAAGCACGGTATTGTTCTGCTACTTCTTCACGTAATTGAATTAAGTCATTCGTCATAGGCCCTGTTAGATTTTTCCAGTCTTTTTCTTTTTGCTCTTTTAAATAATCTATTCCATATAGTGCGATTCTTCTGTAGTCACCAATGATTCTTCCACGACCGTAGGCATCAGGTAAACCTGTTATTAAACCAACATGTCTTGCTTTTCTTATTTCGTCTGTATAAGCATCAAATACACCATCATTGTGAGTTTTTCTGAATTCATTTAGATATTTATCAACCGTTGTGTCTAATTTGTAACCATATGCATCAAGTTCTTGATATACCATTCGAATTCCACCATATGGATTTACAATTCTTTTTAATGGCGCGTCTGTTTGCAAGCCAACTATGACATCATCTTCTTTACATATATATCCGGGTTTAAATGAATTAATACCTGACATGTGTTTTGTATCTATTGATAGTACATGTTTTTTTAATTCTTTTTTTAGTAGATTTTGACAAGTACTCCAAACTGTTTTAGTTTTTGTACTGGTTGTTTCTAAAAATGATTTATCACCATCATATTTTGTATAATTTTCTTTTATAAAGTCGCTTACATTTATGGTTTCTGTCCATTTTCCTTTTTTAAATTTTTTCCATTGTTCCATATTATTACCTCCTATTTTTAGTATATCATAATATTAATAAAAATAATTTTTTTTCTTTAAAATGTTGTGCTGGATTTTTAAAGGTAATTATGGTATAATATGTCTGCATGGGGCTGATTTGGTTTCGACGGGAATATTAGAGCATAGATGGCAAGTCGAATGTCCACGTCACGGGCACAAAAAAATAAACGCAAAAAATTTAAAAAATGCAGTTGCTAACATGTTTGGTACTCGCCAAGCTGTTGCTTTTGCCTAATAATAATATAGGTCTGCGCTTTCTTTAGTTTTTATCTACGGAATTATAGAAGGTTCATTTTAGTAGGTTATAACTATTTTTTGCCTAGAAAATAGGAAGAATTAATTGGCTGGTATATTGTCTTGGTCGTTAACTACTTGGATGATATATAAGAATAATTAGTTAACTAAGCTTGTAGAGGTTTATGTAGCTTTATTTTCGGACAGGAGTTCGATTCTCCTCAGCTCCACCAGTAAGTAATTTGTTCAAATTATTCGAACTTTAAATATGTTTTCAGTCTGAAATATGACTGTTTTTTTTATTTATAAGGGTGCGCCAGTTCGGTGCTTAATATATAATTTGGTGAAA
>CAVKYO010000042.1:0-14923 GCA_963660495.1 Acidaminococcus fermentans | reverse complement strand
CATACTAAAAGTTGCATTTAACTTTCAAAAGTTGCATTTACATTTGAATTTGAGCTTTATAATAAAAATATAGAAAAGGTATAGGTGAGAAAATGAAAATTCTAGCTAGCGACTTTGATAATACTTTATATGTTAAAGATGAAAATATATTTAAAAGAAACATTTCGACACTAAGAACATTTATAAGTAAAGGCAATTTATTTTGTATAATAACTGGACGCAGTTATACAAATATAAAAATTATTTTAAACGAATACAACATTCCTTACAGTTATCTAATCTGTGAAGATGGAGCTAAAATATTTAATAATGTTGACTATTGTATCGAAACAGTTTTATTACCAGCCGATGAAGTAACAAAAATACAAGAAGTATTTAGAAAAAATAATATGCCATGCTTTCTAGAAGACGGCTACAACATTACAGAAAATCCAAATGACTGTGTCAAAGTCCTAGCAAAATATACAGATAAAAATGTAGCAGAGGACATCGTAAAAGAACTCCAAGAAACAACAGAAACTTATGCCTATGTTAGTAGAGAACACATAAATATCACATCTAATAAAACCAATAAAAAACAAGCCTTAAAAAATCTTATAGAAAAAGAACAGTTACAACCTACTGATATTTTTGCAATAGGTGATGACATCAATGATTATGAAATGTTAAAAGAATTTTCTGGTGCTGTAATGAAAAATCATCATCCAAAACTAGACGAACTTCGAAAAAAAGAATGTGAAAAATTATACGAATATATAGAAGAGTTAATTAATTATTAATTCTTCTTTTTAAATATTCATATTATTATATAAGGTGATGATATGAATATAGGAGAATTTGCCATTAACTTAATTAGTAATTATGGATACCTTGGTATGTTTTTAGGAATGGTATTAGAAGCCGTAATAATAATAATTCCAAGTGAAGCCATTCTCGCAACAGGAGGTATTCTAGCTAGTCAAAAAATATTTACCTTACTTGGAGCCTTTCTAACAGGATTACTTGGTAGTGTTTTTTGTGCCATAATAATTTATTACATGGGCTACTTTGGTGGTAAAGCCTTTATAAAAAAATATGGAAAATACTTTTTTATGAAAGAAGAAGACATTGAAAAAAGTGATTCCTGGTACCAAAAGTATGGACTTTTAGCAGCCCTAATAGGTAGAAATTTTCCTATAATAAGAACCTTAATATCACTACCCATTGGTATTATGAGACTATCATTTACTAAATTTTTAATATATACTACCATTGGCTCAATTCCTTGGACATTTGCCTTTGTATACTTTGGCTACAGCTTAGGAAATAATTGGACCCTAATAAATGAATATGTTCAAAAATTAAAAGTCCCAATTAAGATTCTCATATTTCTACTAGTCATAAGTTATCTTTATAAAAAAATAATTCAGATAAAAAAAATTAAAAAGACAAAATAATATCTTTGCATAAATTATGATAGGTGGATACTATGCAAAATAAAAAGATAATAAAGAAACTAGCCCTAAACACAAATCTCATAGGAGATGTCCTATTATCAGGCATAATTCTTTCCGGAACTTATGAACCATGTCCAGAAATTATTACTTTAACAGCAACAACCCTTACCTCAACATCTTATCTCGTAAAGATGAAAATTAACGAAATACGGAAAAATAACAAAAAGAGCTAGTTTTTTTGCCCAATATATGATATACTGATGAACGTCGTAAAAAAGAGGTGTACTTATATATGGAAAAAAGAAATGTAGCAATCATAGCACATGTTGACCATGGTAAAACAACGTTAGTTGATGAAATCTTAAAAACATCTGGTATGTTTAGAGATAATGAAGACGTTAGTAATATTTCTATGGATTCAAATGCATTAGAAAAAGAAAGAGGAATAACAATACTTGCTAAAACAACAGCCCTAGATTATAAAGGTGTTAGAATTAATATTCTTGACACTCCAGGGCATGCAGACTTTGGTGGAGAAGTAGAACGTATCATGAACATGGTTGATGGTGTTTTACTAGTAGTAGATGCTTATGAAGGACCAATGCCACAAACAAGATTTGTTTTGAAGAAAGCTTTTGCAGCTAAAGTTAAGCCTATTGTTATTATCAATAAAGTTGATAAACCAAGTGCAAGATGTAAACAAGTATTAGATGAAGTTCTAGATTTATTTATTGAACTAGGTGCAGATGATTCACAATTAGACTTTAAAGTACTTTATGCATCAGCATTAAATGGAACTTGTTCAATAAGTGATAGTTTAGAAGATCAAACTCCAGGATTTACTGAAGTTCTAGATACAATACTAGAAGAAATTCCTGCTCCAACAGGTGATTCTAGTAAACCATTACAATTCCAACCAGCATTATTAGACTATAATGAATTTGTTGGTAGAATTGGTATTGGTAGAGTTCATAATGGAAAAATTAAAACCGGCTCAATGGTTACTTGTTGTAGACTTGATGGAACAACAAAACAATTTAGAATTCAAAAATTATTTGGATATTATGGCTATCGTCGCATTGAAATAGAAGAAGCAGAAGCAGGAGATATAGTAGCAATCGCTGGACTTGCTGATATTTCAGTAGGTGAGACAATTTGTGATAATAATGCCATAAATCCATTACCACAATTACATATAGATGAGCCAACATTACAAATGACATTTGGTACTAACTCATCACCATTTGTTGGGCGTGATGGTAAAATTGTAACAGCTAGAAAAATAGAAGAACGCCTAATGCGTGAAACTCAAAAAGATGTTAGCTTACATGTAACACCAGCAAGTAATGAATCATATTTAGTTGCTGGACGTGGAGAATTACATTTAGGTATATTAATTGAAAATATGCGTCGTGAAGGTTTTGAACTTGAAGTATCTAAACCAAGCGTAATTATAAAAGAAATCGATGGACAAAAATGTGAACCATATGAAGAGTTACAAATAGAAGTACCAGAAGAAAGTGTCGGTTCAGTAATTGAACAACTTGGTACTCGTGGTGGAAAAATGGAAAGTATGTCTAATTTTGAAAATCAAGTTAGATTGATTTATACAATTCCATCTCGTGGCCTAATTGGTTTTGCAACAGAATTTATGACTTTAACAAAAGGTTATGGAATTATGAATCATACTTTTAAAGAATATCTACCATATGAAAACATTGAAGTGGGTGAAAGAAAACTTGGTGTTTTAGTTTCAATGGAAAATGGTGCCGCAACAGCTTATTCAATAGGAAACTTAGAAGACCGTGGTATTATGTTTATTGAACCAGGAACAGAAGTATATGAAGGTATGGTAGTAGGTGAATGTAATCGTGATAATGACCTAGCTGTAAATGTTGTTAAAGGTAAACAATTAACTAATACAAGAGCAGCTGGATCAGATCATACAGTAGTTTTAAAAAGACCAAGACCAATATCACTTGAGTATGCACTTGATTATATAAACTCTGATGAATTAGTAGAAATTACACCAAATCATATTCGTATTAGAAAAAGAATACTAAACACAGAAGAACGTAAAAAATTTGATGCACGTGCTAAAAATAACTAAAAAAAGTTATTTTTTTTCTTGGCTATTTTTTCATAGTTTGCTATAATTAACTTAAGAATAGAGGTGGCAAACATGAGAAAAAAACAAAGCAGTAATAATCAACAAATGTCAAGAGAGGAACTAACAAAAACACAGGTTTTAAATCTTAGTGATTTTGAACGTGTTGCTAAATATGAAAAATCAGTTAGTAAAAGACCGGCTATATTTTTATCTGTGTTAGGAATAATTTGCATAATAGCAGGATTATCATACAATAGTGTAATGGCTATAATAATTGATAAAATAACACCAGAGCCACCTGTAGTGAGTAAAAGAGTAACCGAAAATAAAAACTTGGTTGAAACAAAAAATGACACAGTAACATGTCATTATACAAGTATTGATGCAAATGCCGGAACTGAATTAATTCTAGATTTGAACTTAATTTTTTATAATAATATATTAGATACATGTGTAAAAAATATGAGCTTTGTAACAAGCCTTGGTAAAGAAACAACAGGGCAACCAGTTGTAGATTACTATTATCCAATATTCAAATCATTTGAAGAAATGACAATACCTGGATATACATCAAAAACTAACTTAATAAATAATGGTTTTGAAACAAAAACAACAATGGATTTAAAAACAGTTAATGTTGAAAGTTTAACAGACCAGCATAAAGCTTATCCTGGAACGACAGTTGACTTTATCTATGGAGAAGACAAAGAAACAGCTACTCAAAGAGCTATCGGTTACGGATATACTTGTGAATAGAATATTAGTGAAAACTAATATTTTTTTTGCAAAAAAACCGCCAAAATCATATGACGGTTTAAGATAAACAAAAAAAGCATTAAGCTGCTTTTTGATTTTTTAATAAAGTTCTCTTTTCTTTTGCTGAGATTCTAGTTTTTGTACCATCAGCAAGTCTATATACTTGTAAATTTAATTTTTGTCTTGATTTAGTTGCATTTAAAGCATGAGATCTCTTATTTTTTACATTACCAACTCTTTTTGATATATTAACTGCCATAATATCCCTCCTTCTTTGTTTGGCTTTCGACATCTGCTTAATAACTTTATCATAAAAATATATGAAAGTCAAACAAAATACTTGAA
Source organism: Acidaminococcus fermentans (assembly GCA_963660495.1). Classification (GTDB taxonomy): domain Bacteria; phylum Bacillota_I; class Bacilli_A; order RF39; family UBA660; genus CAG-877. The sequence continues at coordinate 10,276 of CAVKYO010000042.1, read as the reverse complement.
ATTTAGGGAAATTTAGGAAAAATCAAGGAAATAAATCAAAATTAAGAAAATATATAAAATCCCTAGTATAAAGTTAAAACAAAGAAATGGAACATAAATATATAATTATTACATTTTTATTATATGACTAACTTGGTATAAATTACCAACATTTTAGCTATTGACAAACACACGTTTGCATTTTATTATAGTAAGACGAGATTATTAATTTACGCCATATCTATAATTTCATTAGGTAAGGTAATAGCATAATCAGTTAAGTATAACCTAAAGCAACAAATTTATTTATCTTTTATCCTATTACTTATGATAAAATAAAACTAGAGAAGGAGATGTTGTTCATGTATATTCCATTATTTAATAAAAGTAACTACACATTACTATCAAGTTTATTAAAAATAGACGATTTAATAGAATATGCAAAGAAAAATAACCTTTCCTGCATAGCTCTAACTGATACAAATATGTATGGAACAATGGAGTTTATAAAAAAATGTGAAAAAAACGATATCAAACCAGTTGTTGGACTTCATATAATGTTAGAAAATTACAATCTTATTCTTTTAGCAAAGTCATATCAAGGATACAAAAGTCTTATTAAATTATCAACAATTCAAAATGAAAGAAGAGTAACAGAAGCCGACATAAACAAATATAATTCTGATGTAATATGTCTTTTACCATATGAATATAAAAAATTATTTACAAAACTAAATGATATTTACCCATCAGTTTATTTAGGCTATAGAAATAAACAAGAAGAAAAAGAAACATTAAAAATAACAAATAACATAGTTTTTCTAAGAGAAAATTTAGCTTTATCAAAAATGGACTTAAAGTATCTTCTATATCTATATCGAATAAGAGATGGAAAAACAATTAGTGAAGAAATGACTTATGATATTAATAATCATGAATTAAATATTGATAATATATTAGATTTAACAAGCAACAAAGGATTAGTTAATACAATTAAAATAGCTGATAGTTGTAACTTAGAGTTTCCAAAAGCTGTTAATCTTTTGCCAGAATATGAGTGTGATGAGCCAGAAAAGTATCTATTTGAACTTTGTAAAGTAGGTCTAGCAAAAAGACTAAATAATAATGAAATACCTGTTAATTATAAATCACGATTAACTTATGAGTTACAAACAATTAATACTATGGGTTTTCCAAATTACTTTTTAGTAGTTTATGACTTTATTAAATTTGCTAAGAAAAATAAAATTCTAGTAGGTCCAGGAAGAGGAAGTGCTGCAGGATCTTTAGTAGCATATTCTTTGGGCATAACAGATATTGACCCTATAAAATACGATTTATTATTTGAAAGGTTTTTAAATCCAGAGAGAAAAACAATGCCTGATATTGATACTGACTTTCCGGATAATCGTCGTGGTGAAGTAATAAAATATGTCATTGAAAAATATGGAGAAAAAAGAGTATCAGGTATAGTTACCTTTGGTACTTTAGGAGCAAAACAAGTAATAAGAGATGTATCAAGAGTTTTAAATATTCCTAGCTACAAAGTTGATAGTTTATGTAAATTTATTCCAGGTTTTACAAAAGATAAATTAAAAGACTTCTATACTAAAAATCCTTCTTTCAAAGCTAGAATTGATAGCGATACAACATTAAAGAATATGTACGATATTGCAACAAGATTAGAAGGTTTTCCTAGACATACCTCATCTCATGCTGCTGGAATTATTATGAGTAAAGTAGATTTAGATGAAGTTGTCCCTTTAACAACAGGTGATGGAATGTATCTAACAAGTTATTCCATGGAGTACTTAGAGGATTTAGGACTATTAAAAATGGACTTTTTAGGTCTAAAAAATCTAACAATTATAGATAATATAATAAATGATATTAAAACCTATACTGGAAAAACTATTGAGTTTTCTAAGATTCCTTTAGATGATAAAGAAACCTTAAAAATATTTGAAACGGCAAATACATCAGGGATATTCCAATTTGAGTCAACTGGTATGAGAAACTTTTTAGTTCGTCTAAAACCAAACTCATTTGAAGATATCTTTGCCGCTATAGCGTTATTTAGACCAGGTGCCGCTATCAATATTGATTCATATATTAGAAGAAAACATAATGAAGAAAAAGTAGAGTACCTAGATAAATCATTAGAAAGTATTACTAAAAACACTTATGGAATTTTAGTATATCAAGAACAAATAATGCAAGTTGCTAGAGTATATGCAAACTATACATTAGGAGAAGCTGATATCCTAAGAAGAGCCATGAGTAAGAAAAAAGTAGATTTGTTAAAAAGTGAAGAAGAAAAGTTTATTGCTAAAAGTATTAAAGCTGGACATAGTAGTGAACAAGCTAAAAAAATATTTAACCTAATTCTAAACTTTGCAGGCTATGGATTTAATAGATCACACTCAGTTGCTTATTCATTAATAGCTTACAAAATGGCTTACCTAAAATGTCATTATAAAACAATATTCTTTGCTAATCTTCTAACAAATGTCATTGGCAGTGAAACAAAAACTCATGAATACATTATGGAAGCAAAAGCTAATATGATTGAAGTAGAAAAACCAAGTATTAATGAGTCTGGAAATAAATATCTAGTAAAAAATGATAAAATAATTTACCCAATATCTAACATTAAATCAATTGGTACAGTAGTTACAAGTAAAATAGAAGAAGCAAAAAAGTCTGGCAATTTTATTGATATATATGACTGTTTTAGTAGATTATATATAGCCGGTCTTGGTAAGAAAAATCTAGAAGTACTAATATATGCTAACGTCTTTAAAGAATTCAATTATAATAGAGCGACTCTAGTTTACAATTTAGATAATTTATTTAACTATGCTGAATTAACAAAAGACATTGAGCCAGATTTAGTCATGAAACCCGAAATTGAATTACAAAAAGAATATCGTGAAGACTTTCTTCTAGAAAAAGAAAAAGAAGTCTTTGGCTTCTATCTATCATCACATCCAACTACAATGTATAAAAAAGATAATCCATATTGCATAGAATTATCTGAAGTTGAAAAGTACTTTTCAAAAAAAATAGATACACTAATTCTAGTTGATAAAATAAAAGTCATAAATACTAAAAAGGGTGATAAAATGGCTTTCTTAACTGGTTCCGATGAGACCAGTACAATGGAATATACATTATTTCCAAAAACATACAATGTTTACAGTAACATAAAAGCCGGTGACTTGCTAAAAGTAAGAGGTACCGTAGAAAAAAGATTAAATCAATACCAAATAATAGTAGAAAGAATAAGAGATTTACGTCTTTCAGGTGAAGAAAATGCAAAAAAATAAAAACAAAGTTGTTTATTTAACACTATCAATAGTATTATTAATAGATCAAATTGTAAAACTATTAGTTAAAACAAACATGAATCTAAATGAAGAAATCAGCATAATACCAAATTTCTTTTCAATTCAATATTTAAAAAATACAGGAGCTGCCTTTTCTATATTAGAAAATCAAACAATACTTCTTGTAGTAACAAGCATTATTTGTATAAGTGTAATAGGTTATTATCTAAAAAAAGAAGAAAATTTAACTCCACCAGTAGAGTCTATATCATTTGGATTAATACTAGGGGGAATACTTGGCAACTTAATTGACAGAATTATCTATCAAGGAGTTATTGATTTTCTTTCATTTAAAATTTTCAAATACAATTTTCCTGTCTTCAACATTGCTGATATTGGAATAACCATTGGTGTATTCTTACTACTAATAATATATATATCAAGAGATATAAAAAAGTAATGAAAAAAATTATTATGACTAAATATAAAAATGACGTAATCTAGAAATAAATCCTAAGATATAAATACTAAGCTAGGAAAAACAACTAAAATAATCAAATACTATCCAGCTGGTAATGGCGTTATAGAATAAGTAGTAAAAAACACTAGAACTATTAGAACAAAATCCAAAGAAAATAAAATAGACAGTCTTTAATAAAATTATCTTATATGTTAAAATATTACAACGAGGAGGCTTATATGATTATCGTAGAAGAAGAAACACAACCAAGAATAGATTCCTATTTAGCTACCAAACTAGATATTTCTAGAAGTAAAATTCAAAAGCTAATCAAAGAAGGAAAAGTACTAGTAAACAATAAAGCAATAAATGCAAATTACCTTGTTAAATTAAATGATCAAATACAAGTAAATGATGAACTTAATTATGAGATAAGCATTGAACCAGAAAATATACCATTAGATATAATTTACGAAGATGATGACCTTTTAGTCATAAACAAAGCTTCTGGTATGGTAGTTCACCCAGCACCTGGTCATTACACCAATACACTAGTTAACGCATTATTATATAGATTTAATATAACATCGAATGACAAGATACGACCGGGAATAGTTCATCGATTAGATAAAGATACATCAGGACTTATGCTAGTTGCTAAAAATGAAGAAACACATGAAAAACTATCAAAAATGATAGGGAATAAAGAAGTAGAAAGACATTATTTAGCAATCACAACCGGTGTAATAAAAACAGATACAGGAACAATAGATGCTCCAATTGGAAGAGACCAAAGAAACCGACTTAAAATGCAAGTTACAGACATGAATGCCAAAGAGGCTATAACTCATTTCAAAGTCCTAAAAAGATATAAAGCCAATACCTTAATTGAATGTATTCTAGAAACTGGTAGAACACATCAAATAAGAGTACACCTAGCTTATATAAATTATCCCATTGTAAATGATCCATTATACGGAAAAGAAAAAAACTGTACAGAGTTTGGTCAAATGCTTCATTCTAAAAGTATCAGATTTCATCATCCAAGAACTAATAAAGAACTTTATTTTGAAATGGAGCCACCAAAAGAATTTAAAGAAAAAATAGAAGAATTAGAAAACAAAGAATAAAATTACAAAGCATTAATTACATATATAGTTAAAGCCAAGATAGAAGCAAATAACGAAAATAGTACGTAAGGGTCCAAAAACTTACTACTTTTTTCTCTTAAATTATTTGTTTCATGATATAAGAATAAACAAGATATAAATATTGCAACAGTATCAACAAATGCTAAAAAATTATTTTTAATACCAAAAAAAATTAAAGTATAAGCCTGATTAAATATATAGTTAAGGAGTAAAGTAGTCTTATAAGATTTAGAAATCTCCCTCCATTTATAACTAGTTACAATGCCATAAATACTCATTGCAATAAAAATGTAAAGAACTGTCCAGATGATGCCAAAAGAAAACTTAGGTGGGCAAAAGAATGGAACTTTAATAGTATCAAAATAACTATAATCAACAGGAACTGTATTAGCAAGAAACCATGGAGCTAAGCAAAATACAAAAATAAGAAATTTTTTTAACAAAATAATCACCTCTTTTTTTATTTTATGTTTTATTATATAATATTATTAACTTATTTAGGAGGAAAACATGGAAACAAAATTAGAACTAGATGAAAAAAATATAATGGTCATGAAATTGCTTCATTACTTTATAACAGAAAAAAACTACAATCCTATAATTCTTCAAGGCGTAGAAAATGAAATCTGGCTAGAAAATTTAAATGAAGATTACAAAGTAGTACGCATAGTATCAGGTTATATTCATAATGATGCACAGTTTGATTTTGATAAATTTAAAACAAAAAGAATAATTAAGAAAATACGTAAAAAAACATTTTCACTTAGTATGAATGTTTTCAGTATATTTCTAAATTTAGGAGAAAACGTTACAGAAAACTTAGACGAAAATCCTAATGCTATGTGCGTAAAAATAGATGATGAAGCAGATTTTAATAAAAATGATGTATTAAATACCGCTTTTCCAGATTTAAACAAAAAATTAAAATTTACTGAAAAAGGAATGGAACTATTTATGAAAATAACTAATGATATAAATAAACATAACCAAGAAGATGCTAGACAAGTAGAAAGTGTTTTTAAAATTAAAAAGCCAGTAATAACATCTACATTAATTATTATAAATGTTTTACTATATGTAATCCCCATAATTTTAGGAAATTATGATGAATTAATAAGTAAGTATTGCGTCTATGGTCCAAGCATAAGAGCTGGTGAATATTATCGACTACTAACAGGAGCATTTCTTCATGCTGGTATATTTCATTTACTATTCAACTGTTATGCATTATCAATTATTGGTAGTCAATTAGAAAGTTTTTTAGGAAAGACAAAATTTATTATAATTTACTTATTTTCCGCTATCATTGGCTCACTATTCTCAATAACATTCGCTGGTAATTACTATTCAGTTGGAGCATCAGGTGCTATCTTTGGTCTTATGGGATCACTTGTTTACTTTGGCTATCACTACAGAGTTTACTTAGGAAATGTAGTAAAAAGTCAAATTATTCCTTTAATATTAATAAACTTAGGAATTGGCTTTTTAACACCAGGTATTGATAATTCAGCACATATTGGTGGCTTAATAGCTGGTGCCCTAATAACAATAGCCTTAGGTGTAAAAAATAAGACAACAACATTCGAAAAAATCAACGGTTTAATAGTAACACTATTGTTCCTAGCTTTTGTAATCTATATGGCCTTTGTTTATTCTGTTTAAAAATATTGTAATAGAAAAAAATATCTGGTAAAATAAAATTATAAATAAGATGAGGTGATTAGATGCCACAAGATAAAACAAGTTTGTTTGAAGTAAAAACTATTGATACTGAACTAACAAGAACAATTCTACATGAAGTTTATGAAGCATTAAAAGAAAGAGGTTACAATCCTACTAATCAAATTGTTGGATACTTAATTTCTGGTGATCCTGGATATATTTCCAGTTATAAAGACGCTAGAAGCAAAATTCAAGAAATTGATAGAGCTAAGATTGTAGAAATTCTTCTAACAGAGTTTCAAAAACAAAAATAATGAAATACTTAGGCCTTGATTTAGGAAGCCGTACCTTAGGAACCGCTATTAGTGATAATACCGGTTTAATTGCGACTAGTTATAAAACAATTCGTCATAATGAAGAATATGAAAAATTACTACTCGAAGTAAAAAACATCGTTGAAGAATTAAAAATAGACGCTATAGTCCTAGGCTTTCCAAAAAACATGAATAATACAGTAGGACCAAAGGGAGAACTTAGTTTATCATTTAAAGAACAACTTGAAAATTTTATTGATATACCAGTTTATTTACAAGATGAAAGACTCACAACAAAGAGTGCAACTGATGCCTTAATTATGGGAAATGTATCCCGCAAAAAAAGAAAAAAAGTAGTTGATAGCCTAGCCGCTACCATCATACTTCAGACTTATCTAGATAAGAAAGGAAAATAAAATGAAAGATAATAAATTTACAATGATTGACGAATCAGGACAAGAAAGAGAATATGATGTTCTTTTTACATTCGAAAGTGAAGAGACAAATAAAAACTACATAGTATATACTGATAATACTAAAGATGAAACTGGAAACGTAGAAGTATATGCTTCAACTTATGAACCAGAAAATCCAAATAGTAGATTAGAACCAATTGAAACTGAAAAAGAATGGAAAGTAATTGAAACCATTTTAGAAACATTACAAGAAGAAGTAAGAAAAAAAGTTCAAGGAGAAAATAACGAGCAATAGCTCTTATTTTTATTACAAAAAGGAGATTTATGGCAGTAAAAAAGAAACCAAAACCATTACTATTTGTTTTGATAGCATTTGTTGCATTTTCAATAGCAACACTAGGCACAATATCTTACTTAAACTCACCAGTTGACTCAAAAGATGATAATATAATACAAATAGAAATACCGGCAGGTTCAGGAACATCAAAAATAGCGGAAATATTAAAAGATAAAAACCTAATTAAAAGTGAAGCTTACTTCAAAGTATATGTAAAAATACATAATATTAAAAATCTTAAAGCAAGTACATATGATTTAAAAAAGAGTATGTCACTATCTAACATTATAAATGCCTTAGTAGAAGGGAATAACTATAATCCAAATACTATTAAATTGACCTTTAAAGAAGGAAAAAGAGTAACGGATTACATAACGTTAATTGCTAATAATACAAATAATACAAAAGAAGAAGTAGAAAAAGTATTTTCTGACCAAGCATACTTAAAAGAACTAATAAATACCTACTGGTTCTTGACAGATGAAATACTAAATAATGAAATATATTATCCATTAGAAGGATACTTATTTCCAGATACATATTATTTTAATGATAAAGATGTAACCGTTTCTAAAATAATAGAAACAATGTTAGATGAAATGGAAAATAAATTAGATGACTACAAAAATCAAATAAATAATAGTCAAATGACTGTACATGAAATATTGACTTTGGCTTCTATTATAGAAAAAGAAGGAAAGACAGGAGATTTTAAAGACATTTCATCAGTTTTTCATAATCGCTTAAATGTGTCAATGAAATTACAAAGTTGTGCTACATCATATTATGGCTTAGGACTAGAATTTACTGATGTTGGTATCGCTACATCTGAAATGATGAGTAGTAAAAATCCATATAATACATATGTAGTTTCTGCATTACCAGTAGGACCAATATCTATGCCAAGTTTAAATGCAATCAATGCCGCTATTAATCCAAACGATACCGATAATTTATATTTCATATCAGATAACGAAGGAAAAACATACTTTTTCAAAACAGCTAAAGAACACGCTGATAAGAAAAATGAGCTAATAGCAACAGGTAAATGGGAAAGGTAAAAATAGGTGAAAAACAGTGAAAAATGTTTATGACATAATAAATGAAATTCGTACCTATGCTAAAGAAGAAAAAGTACCAATAATGATGGATGATGGACTTAAGTTCTTAATAGAGTACATATCAAAAAATAAAATTCAGTCAGTACTAGAAATAGGTACCGCAATAGGGTATTCATCAATAATGATGGCACTATCTAATCCATCTCTAACCATAACAACAATAGAGCGTGATGAAAAAAGATATCTAGAAGCATTAAAAAATATAAAGAAATTAAAATTAGAAGATCGAATTACTTTAATATTTAATGATGCTCTTGATGTTAACCTATCCGAAAAATATGATTTAATATTTATAGATGCCGCCAAAGCACAAAGTATAAAATTTTTTGAAAAATTTGAAAAAAATCTAAATCCATCTGGTACAATAGTAACAGATAACTTGAAATTTCATGGACTAGTAGATAAAAATGAAGAAGAAATAGAAAGTCGAAATCTAAGAGCACTAGTCAGAAAAATAAAAGAATACATATCATTTCTAAAAGGAAATATCAATTACAAGACAGATTTTTATGAACTTGGAGATGGCATATCCATAAGTAAAAGAATAGAAGAAAAATAACATAAAAAGTTATTTAGGGAGGCTATTATGATAATATATGATAAACCAAAAAAGCCAACTACAACACACAAACAAAACAAAAAAAGAGTGCAATTTAACACTAATAACATTCTAATAATAATTATATTTTGTGCTCTTCTAGCAATAATAGGAATTATTTATTTTCACCAACATCAAAAATCAATAGATAGTTATCAATACCTAAAAATATATGAAGAATATCCTTTGATTATGACAAGATATGACAATGAGAATGAACAATATCCAATAGTTGTACCATATATAAACATAGATTCTAATGAAATGGCTGGTGCAAACGATGCAATACTAGCATATGCCCAAAGCTTTGCTAATAAAAAGAACAATGCTATAACCTATGAATATGAAATAAATGGATCAATACTATCATTAGTCTTAAAAGCTGTAAATAATAATACCGGTGGCGATCCTATTGTAGACTTTAAAACCTACAATATCAACCTAGAAAAAATAGAAATACTTAATGCTGATGAAGTATTAGAATTATTTGATGCAAACTATAATCAAGTAGAGGCAATTATAAAAAATAAATTTCAAACCTATTATAAACAAGAAGTACAAGAAGGCTACATTGATAAAAGTGCCTGTGCCTATGAGTGCTTTCTAAATTGGCGTGGCGTTAGTGCCGATAACTACCTAGATAAAGTTAATTTCTACATCAAATCAGGACAATTAGTAGCATATAAACCATTTGTAACACAAACACTTTTAAATGAAGATAAATTCTACGAAAATGAAACATATGAATTTCAAATAACTAGTTAAAATGGATAATTGTCAAATAGTGTGTGTAGGCACAAATAAGTGATAATTATTTATGTAGTCAATGCAACTATGCATTGGCTATTTTTTTAGGATAATTGTCAAATAGTGTGTGTAGGCACAAATAAGTGATAATTATTTATGTAG
>CAVKYO010000041.1:0-12414 GCA_963660495.1 Acidaminococcus fermentans | reverse complement strand
AAGCCTATGGAGAATAGAGGTTACTCTATCTGTGAAGTAGGAAATTTGATCGGTAACGACCAAAAAACGACAAATTGAAATTTGTCTTTTGTTCTGTTATTATATTGATATGGGAGGAGTTTATGAAAGTTATTACTATTAAACAACCTTATGTGTCTTTAATTGCTAATGGTATTAAAGAATATGAATTTAGGACTTGGAAAACTAAATATAGAGGTAAATTATTAATACAAGCGTCTAAAGGTATTGATAAGAAAGCTATGAAGAAATTTGAAATGTATAATTTAGAGTATCCTACAGGTTGTATTTTAGCAATTTGTGATTTGACTGATTGTATTAAAATAGATGATGAGGCAAGAAAAATGTTACTTGCTAAAAATGATATTGTATATCATCATGTTTGTACTGATAAAAGTTATGATGGATATGGCTTTAAATTAGAAAATGTTAAGAAAATCGAGCCTATTTATGTATCTGGTAGATTAGGTTTATGGGATTATGATTACGAGGAGTAAGTATGTTAAGTTATAATAATAAAAATGATATAAGTGAAATGATGAATTATCATAGGACTAGGGATATGATAAATTTACTTAAATATTTTCCAGATTTAAGTCCAATTATGGATTTAACTATAGTTAAAGATATTGATGATTATATGAATAATAAGGAATATTGTGATAGTTTTACAGCTAGTAGAAATGATACTTTGATTACTAAACCTTCAATGGCTAGTGTGGAGACATCTGGTACAACTGATGGACTTTTAGAGATATTTAAGAAAGTAAAAGAACTTGATAGCGACGGAGTTTTAGTTTTATTTAATTTGTCACATGAAGCTAGTAAGAGATATGAAAGATATGCTGGTATATCTATTGGTGTTAGTGTAGGAGTAGGTGTTTATATTGATGCGGTTGGTAGAGGATATGATGGAAGAGAAGTATCTAAAGGAATTGACTGTCATGAAAGATACTTTATTCCTTGGTTTGATGTTAGAAAGTGTAATTTAAGTAATTTTAAAAATTATCGTACTTATCTTATAAATGAAGATGACTATAAAATTAGTCGTAAGAAAAGAATTGAATTTTTAGTTAGTGTTGGAATGGATGAGGAAGAAGTTTCAAAGAGTATACCAGAAAATTATATTGAAACACCTGATTTTATTTGGATGGATATTATTAAGAAATTTTTAAGAAAACTAGAATACATTGAAGATGAATTTAATTCTATTGGAATTACGGAGTTTGCTTTATCGGGACATACGGAAGGAAAACATTTTCTTCCTTGGCAAATGTTTGATAAAAGCAGGTATGGAGCATAATGTTTTACAGATTTTAGAATAGATGTTATAATGTTTTTGAAGGAGTGATGTTATTTGACAGCTCAAAAGAAAGATGAGAGTGAAATTAATCAAGGAAAGATTATTGATCAACTTAGATGTTTAGGAATTGATATGATTAGTGAGGCTAATTCTGGTCATCCTGGTATTGTACTTGGTGCTGCGCCAATACTATATACTTTGTATGCACATCATTTAAGATTTGATCCTACTGATCCAAATTATTTTAATAGAGATCGTTTTGTTATGTCAGCAGGACATGGTTCAGCTTTATTATATGCAACTTTATATTTAGCTGGTTTTCCTATTACTTTGGATGACTTAAAGAACTTTAGACAAATAGATTCTATTACACCAGGACATCCTGAATATGGAGTTACACCTGGAGTTGATGCTTCAACTGGACCATTGGGACAAGGTATTGCGATGGCTGTTGGTATGGCTATGGCTGAAGCTAATTTAAGAGCTAGATATAATAATGGCAAAAAAGAAGTAATTGATTATTATACTTATGTTTTAGCTGGTGATGGAGATTTAATGGAAGGTGTTAGCTATGAAGCTTGTTCTTTAGCTGGTACTTTGAAATTAAATAAATTAATAGTTTTATACGATTCAAATGATGTTTGTTTAGATGGTAAGACTTCAATGACTTTTAATGATAATGTTTCAATGAGATTTATTTCTTTAGGCTGGAATGTTATTACAGTTAGTGATGGTGAGAGTTATGAAGCTATTTCTAAAGCAATAGATGAAGCAAAGAATAGTACTGATAAGCCAACATTAATTGAAGTTAAAACAGTTATTGGAAAACATTCTAGTTTAGAAGGAACTAATCTTGTACATGGTGCTCCTTTTAGTAAAAATGAGATTACGGCTATTAAAGAAAAACTTGGATTTAGAGATATTCCATTTACTGTATCCCAAAATATATGTGATGACTTTAGATATTTTATTGAAAAGAGATGTTCTTCTTTATCTGAAAATTTTAAAAAGATGGTTTCTTCTTTATCAGATAAAGAACAAGAAGAATTGAACTTTTTTATGAGCAATGATAAAGCTCTACCTATTAAGAACTTTATTTATACACCTACAGAGGATTTATTAGAGTCTCCTCGCGATACTTCTTCTAGATTACTTAATTCAGTTGTTAAAGATTCACCAGTGATATTAGGTGGTAGTGCAGATTTATTTGGTGCTAATAAGACTTATATTAAAGATGCTGGTGACTTTTCGGCAAATAATTATTTAGGTAAAAATATTTTCTTTGGAGTTAGAGAACATGCGATGGGTGCAATATTAAATGGATTAGCTTTATCTGGATTTAGAGTGTATGGTTCTACTTTTTTAAGTTTTTCTGATTATATGAAACCGGCTATTAGAATGGCAGCAATGATGAAGTTACCAGTTATATATATATTTACACATGATTCAATTAGTGTTGGAGAAGATGGTCCTACTCATCAGCCAGTGGAACAATTACTTGGTTTACGCAGTACTCCAAATTTAGAAGTATTTAGACCAGCTGATGCTAATGAAGTTATTGGCTCATATAAAGCTATTTCTGAAACTGTTTCTGGACCTAGTGTTATTACATTATCACGTAATAAGTTACCAATATTAGAAACAACTAATGTAGTAGGAGTTAGTCATGGTGGCTATGTTGTATTTGATACTGAAAGAAAACCATCTGGTATTGTTATCGCAACGGGCGAAGAAGTTCACCAAGCGATAGAAGTTGCGAAGAGATTACTTGTTAAAGGTATAGCGGTAAGAGTAGTTTCAATGCCAAACTTAAATAGATTTTTAAAACAAGATGAAGAATATATAGAAAGTGTTTTACCAGTGGAAGTTAGAAAAATAGTAGTAGAAGCTGGTTCATCATTCTCTTGGAATAGATTAATATTTAATGATAAATACTTAATTACATTGGATACTTTCGGTGCATCTGGTAAAAAAGATGATGTTTATAAGAAATTTGGATTTGATGTAGATAGTTTAGAAGAAAAAATAGAGAACTTATTAAAATAAAATTCGATAAAAAACGACTTTCATAATTGTTACTATATACTTGGTGATATTATGAGAGTCTATTTTATTTTTGATATAAAAGAACAATTTATAAGTTTGTATCAGAATAATTATCGGGTTTTATATAATATATTAAGACAAATATATTATTTAGATAAAGAAGAAATAAGTTATGCATATACTTTATTTAGTCAACTTATTAATAAAATTGATAAGAATAGTATTGATCGAGATTTATTTTTAAAGTGTCATAAAGATATTCCATATTCAAAAAGAGGTAATACACATTATATTAATAATTTATATAAAGATGAAATAAGTAGACTTATTATTAAAAGAAGCTATATTAGATTAGAGACGGAACAATATAATTCTTCTTTCTTTAAATTATTAGATAATTATTCAAGTAATTTTTTTGTATGTGACTTTAAAAATCAAAATTATTTCTTTTTGAAAGATTTTTGTGATAAAAAACAGTCTGAACTTTCGTCTTTTGCTTGATATAGCTTAGTTTAAATGTTACAATATTCATATAATTATTAAGGAGATGATTTTATGTTACATGATATTTTATTAGTTCTTCTTGGATTGGTTATAGGAGCTGTTGCTGGTTTCTTTATAGCACGTAAAGTAATGGAAAAATATTTAAAGAAGAATCCGCCTATTAATGAAGATATGATTAAGGCTTTAATGATGCAAATGGGAAGAAAACCAAATCAAAAGCAGATTAATCAAATGATGAAGGCTATGGAAAAGTATCAATAGTATACTTTTCTTTTTTTCTTGTTTGTTTTATAATTATCTTGGTGATCTTATGAAGGACTTTAAAGAAAAGTTAGCTTTGGTGCCAACTAAACCTGGTAGTTATCAGATGAAAAATAAAGACGGTGTAATTATTTATGTTGGTAAAGCTAAGAATTTAAAAAATAGACTTAAAAGTTATTTTACGGGTACAGTTACTGGTAAAACTAAGATGTTAGTTGAAGATATAGATGATTTTGAATATATTGTTACTTCTTCGGAGTTAGAGTCTTTAATATTAGAAATTACTTTGATTAAGAAGTATGATCCTAAGTATAATATTATGCTTACAGATGATAAGACTTATCCTTATATTGAGTTAACTAAAGAGAAGTATCCAAGACTTAGAGTTGTACGTAATGTTAAGAGAAAGAAAAATTTAAACTATTTATATGGTCCTTATCCTAATGTTACAGCGGCTAGAAAAACAGTTAATATGTTGAATAGACTTTATCCTTTAAGAAAATGTGAACATTTAAAGAAAGAGCTTTGTTTATATTATCATATACATGAATGTTTAGGTTATTGTACTAAAAATATTGATAAAAATGTTATTGATGAGATGTCTAAAGAGATTGTAGCTTTTTTAAAAGGAGATAGTAGTTTTATTAGAGAAAAGATTAATAAAGAAATGTTAAAAGCAAGTGAAGTAATGAATTATGAAAGAGCATTAGAACTTAAAACTATGCTTGAAGATATTGATATTACTTTAAGAAGACAGAAGATAGATTTAAATAATAATTATAATTTTGATTTGATTAATTATTATGTAGATAAGAATTATCTTTCTATACAAGTTTTCTTTGTAAGAGATGGTTTATTAGTTGGTAGAAATAAAGATATTATTAGTAGTGATTTAGATGTTTTAGACCAAGTAGTAGAATATATTTTGAAGTTTTATGAAAAGACAGGTGTTTTACCTAAGGAGTTATTGGTTCCAGAAGAAGTTGATAGTGAATTACTTTCTAATTATCTAAATATTAAAGTTAATAGTCCGAAAAAGGGTAAGTTAAAGAACTTATTGGATTTAGCTAGAGATAACGCGAAAGAGATATTAATGTCTGAAGAAGAAATGTTAAAAAAGAATGATGATTTAAGACTTAAAGCAATAGATGAGTTAAAGGTATTGTTGAAGACTGATAATGTTTCTAGAATGGAAGCTTTTGATAATTCACATTTATTTGGAACTTTTTATGTTGGTGGAATGGTTGTTTATAATGATTTTTTACCTTTGAAAGATGAGTATAGAAAGTATAAGATTTCAGCTGATGTTAAAGATGATTTAGGAGCAATGAAGGAAGTTTTATATAGAAGATATTATAAAGTTTTAATGGAAAATTTAACTTTACCTGATATTGTTGTGATGGATGGGGGATATAATCAGGTAAGAATTGCGAAAGAGATAATAGATAGTTTAGGTCTTAAGATTAGAGTCATTGGTTTAGTTAAAAATGATAAACATAAGACTAGTTCTATTATTGATGAGGAAGGTAGGGTACTAGAAGTTAGTCCTAATAGTAATTTATTTTTATTCTTTAGTAGAATTCAAGAAGAAGTACATAGGTACGCTATTACATATCATAGAAATATTAAAGCTAAAGGGTCTTTGTCTTCACTATTAGACTTGGTTCCAGGCATTGGTGAAGTTAGACGTAAGGAATTATTAAAGAAATTTGGCTCTTTAAAGAAAATGAAGGAAGCGTCAATTGAAGAACTTAATGAAGTACTACCAGAGGATGTTTCTAAAGCATTATTTGATTATTTAAAAGAAATGTAATATATAGAAGTAGGTGTTGTATGTCAAAAATTAAAGTTATGGATGAGGTTTTAGCTAATAAGATAGCGGCTGGAGAAGTAGTTGAAAAGACTATGAATGTTGTTAAGGAATTGGTTGAAAACTCAATTGATGCGAAAAGTAGTGAAATAACAATTAAACTTATAGATTCTGGTGTTAAAGAAATAGAAGTTAGTGATAATGGTGTTGGTATGGATAGAGAGGACGCCGTTATGGCTTTTTCTCGTCACGCTACTTCGAAACTTAAGAACTTAGATGATTTATTTTATATTGAGTCATTAGGATTTAGAGGTGAGGCTCTTCCTTCTATTGCGTCTGTTTCAAATGTCTGTTTAAAGACTTCTAATGGAGAAACTGGGACATTAGTTACATTAGAAGGTGGCGAAAATATAAAGGTTTCTTCATGCGATTTACAAGAAGGTACTACTATTACTGTTTCGGATTTATTTTACAATACACCTGTTAGATTAAAATATTTAAAGAATTTATATGTAGAACTTTCTAATATAGTTGAATATGTTGATAAGATGGCTTTATCATATCCAGATATTAAGTTTTGTCTTATTAATAATGATAAAGTATTACTTAGAACTGATGGTTCTGGAGATTTATTAAAAGTAATTTACCAAATTTATGGTGCTGATGTTACTAAGAAGATGATAGCTATATCTGGTGAGAATGATGATTACTACATATCTGGTTTTATTTCTTATCCAGAAGTTACTAAGAGTAATCGTAATGGTATTACAACATTAGTTAATGGAAGAGTTATTAAGAATAATGAACTTAATAAAATAATAATTGATTCTTATCATACTTATATTCCTAAAGATAAATTTCCAGTAATTGTTTTAAATATTGATGTTGATCCAATACTTATAGATATTAATATACATCCAACTAAAATGGATATTAAGTTTTCTAAAATGGATACTTTAAAGGAATTGGTAATTGACTTAGTAACTAAGAAGTTAAAACAATTAACATTGATACCTAATGCAGCAGTTAGAGATGTTTCTTCTATTACTGAAGTAAGTAGACAGATTAAAAATAGTAATGATGATGTTTCATATACTTCAGTATTTGGCCCTAAGACTTCTTATGAAGAAATTAAACTTGATTTTGAAGTTAATGCTAGAGAAGAGATATATAATGAGACTAAAGAAGAAGATATAGATGAAGTAGAAGAAGTTTCAGTTGAAAAGGAATATCGTATTAAGAAAATGGAACCTAGAGGAATTGTTTATTCTACTTATATAATTGCAGAGAACGAAGATGGTATGTATATAATTGATCAACATGCCGCAGCTGAGAGAATTAATTATGAAAAAGTACTAGCAGCTTTAAAAGAAAAGGTTGTTATTGTTGATTTACTTATTCCAATTAAGATAGAGCTTAGTGCGAGTGAGACATTAATCGTTAAAGAGAACTTTTCTTTGTTAGAAGAATATGGTTTTAAAACAGAGGAGTTTGGTATTAATACAATTATAGTTAGAAGTCATCCTTCTTGGATTATGGATGATGTTTGTGAAGAGTGTATTCGTAAAGTTATTGATATTATTATTACTAGAGAGTCATTTGATTTTGATTTATTTGTATGGAGAATGGCCGCAACTATGGCTTGTAGAATGTCTATTAAAGCAAATGATTATATTTCTTATGATGATCAGGTGTTTTTACTTGATGCTTTAAGAAAATGTGATAATCCATTTACTTGTCCTCATGGTAGACCGACAATTATTACTTATACTAAATATGATTTAGAAAAACTATTTAAGAGAAGTCTTGATTAATACTTCTTTTTAGTTTATACTCTTAAAAAAAGCTTTGAGGTGATATTTTGAAGGATATTATAGTTATCATTGGTCCTACTAGTGTTGGTAAAACAAAGTTAAGTATTAGTCTGGCAAAAATGATAAATGCTGAGATAATTAATGGAGATTCTGTTTCTATATATAAAGGATTAGATATAGGTAGTGCTAAACCTACTATAGAAGAAAGAGAAGGTATTGTTCATCATTTAATTGATGTTTGTTCAGTTACAGAAAATTATAGTGTTTATGATTATCAAAAAGATGTTAGAAGACTAATAGAAGATATTAATAAAAGAGGTAAGAGGATAATTATTGTAGGTGGTACAGGACTTTATATAAAAGCAGCTTTATATGATTATAAGTTTACAGAAGGTACAATAAATAATAATTATGATGATTATTCTAAGGATGAGTTAATTAGTAAGATAAATAGTTATGGAGTTAGTATTGATGATGTTAGTAATAGAAGACGATTAGTTAGACTTTTAAATAAACTTCTAAATAATGAAGAAATTACTAATAATAAGGATGTTTTATTATATCCAAGTAAATTTATTGGTCTTACTACTGATAGAAGTTATTTATACGAAAGAATTAATGAGAGAGTAGATAAGATGATGAAGTCTGGTCTTTTAGATGAGATATTAGGATTAAAGCAATATTATTTAAATTCTAGAGTTTTAAATTCCGCCATTGGCTATAAAGAGTTTTATGATTACTTATTTGGTGATACTTCAATAGATGATGTTGTTGAAAGGATTAAACTTGATTCTAGAAGATTTGCGAAGAGACAATATACTTTCTTTAATCATCAATTTAATACGACTTGGTTTGATGTTAATTTTAATGATTTTGATAAGACAGTGGAGGAAGTATATAATTTTATAGAAGAAAAAAAGGAGAACTAATTTTGTTCTCCTTTTAGTATGTTAATTTTAGTTCTTGGTATATGTCTTGATCAAATTGATGTTCAGTAGTTTCTATTTCTAATAATTTTTTAGTGTTTATTAAGAAGAAACTATGATCTAGAACTGGGATATTATTTGAAGTAATTGGATCATCCCAGGTTAAGTCTAGGTGATACCAAGTATTATTTAAATTAACAGCGTTCCAAACGTGATTATCACTTGATATTTTATAACTTTCAATTCCAAGTCTTTCTAGTATTAATTCCATAGCGTCTGTGTAGCCACCACAGATACCATATCCTTCTATTAGAGGACCGTAAGCAATATCTGATTTATAACTTGTTACACCAGTATTTTTTTTAGTTATATCATATGATGAGTTATTTATGATGTAGTCATGAGCTAATTTTATATTTTCTGTTGCGGATAAGTTTTTATTTAAAACATTTGCTTCAATATAATCTAATTTCTTTTCTATTTCTTGAATATCACTTGTT
Organism: Acidaminococcus fermentans; assembly: GCA_963660495.1. Taxonomy (GTDB): domain Bacteria; phylum Bacillota_I; class Bacilli_A; order RF39; family UBA660; genus CAG-877. The sequence continues at coordinate 3,232 of CAVKYO010000041.1, read as the reverse complement.
GTATAACTTTTATGTACGGTTATAGTTACTTTACCAAGACTATCGTATTCTGTTTCAATATGTTGGAAACCATTGTATGGATGAACAAAGTTATTTATGTGTGATAGAGTTTCTTGATTATTAGCTAGTTCTTTAATATCATCCATGCATGTTTCATAGTCTTTGGAACAGTAAAAAGTAAAAGTATTTTTACCAGCATTGATAGCTGTATAATAAATATTTAATATATCTTGACGACATTCTGGACTGAAATTATCAGTATTTTGAACGTATGAGAAATCATAGTTACGGTAATAGTCATTTTTTTCACCAAGTTCAACAGTGATATTTTTAGGATTTAAAGTCTCTTTTATAAAAGTAATAATTGTCTCTTTTTGCATTAATATTAAACCGAGTATGATCATAAAAAGACCTGTTTTTATTAATTTTTTCATGTTTCCTCCTGTTATATTCTATGTCTTTATTGTAACTTAAATTTTTGACAAAGTAAATAAAAAAAGCCGTTAGTCGACTTTTAATTCATTCCGTTTTTCATTTTTGTTAATCTTGATTTTAAACGTGCAGCTTTATTTTTATGTACTAAGCCAGATGACATTGCTTTATCAATTCTTTGAATAGCAACGTTTAAATTGTTACTAGCTGTTTCTTTGTTTCCTGCTTTTACTTCTTTTTCAAACTTTTTAATAGCAGTTCTCATACTTGAATTTACTAATGTATTAACGTTAGTTTTCTTAGCATTTGAACGCATACGCTTTTTAGCACTTTTAATATTTGGCATAATTTCACCTCACTTTTTGTAAACATATTAATTTTACCAAAGATATGGGAAAAATGCAAATAAAAGTTTAAGTTTTTGTTAATAATATTATTAGGTGAAGAAAATGCATTGTATAGATTTAGAAAAATATAATTATAGAACAGATTTAGTTATTGAAAAAGATGAGAAAAGCTCTTCTAGTAATGTTTTTAAATATGATAAAGATATTACGGTTGATAAAAGAGTTGTTTCAGATAAGAATTATGTAACGATTAGTTTTTTAGATATTACAGATAAAGATAATTATTTAGCTGTTTCAAAAGTATTTATAAAAGAACTTAAAGAATTACTGGGTGATGTTAGTAAGAAAAAGGTATTAGTTGTTGGACTTGGTAATAGTAAATCAACACCTGATGCTTTAGGTCCTATGACTATTGATAATGTTTTAGTTACAAGTCATTTGTTTCAACTTGGTGAGGTAGAAGAAGGGTATGTTAATGTTTGTTCTTTTAAACCTAGTGTTACAGGAGTTACGGGTATTGAAACATCTAGTTTAGTAAGTAACTTAGTGAAGTTTTTAAAGGTTGATTTAGTAATAATTATTGATGCCTTAGCGGCTAGAAGTATATCTAGAATTAATAAGACTATTCAAATTACGGATTCTGGTATAACTCCTGGTTCTGGTGTTGGTAATTATAGAGAGGAAATTAGTAAAGAAAAATTAGGAGTTACTGTTATTGCGATAGGAGTTCCTACTATTGTTGATGCGGCTACTATTGTTACTGATACATTTAGTTTTATGTATAAGAAATTTAGTTATAAAATTAAAAATTATAATAATGTTAAAATGAAGTTAGTTTCTGATAATAGTTTAGATTATAGTAATGAAAAGGATGAATTATCTAGTAAAGAAAAAAATGAATTATTAGGAATGCTTGGTAGTCTTAATGAACAAGAATTGAATGAATTATTTAGAGAGGTTTTAATACCAGTTAATTATAATATGATGGTATGTCCTAAAGAGGTTGATTTTATAATTGAAAAGTTAAGTATGCTCATTGGTAATGGTATTAATAAAAGTTTGCATAAATCCTTTAATCCGACAAATTAATTTGGTATAAAAGTTTATATTAGTCTTGGTGATAATATGAAGAAGCGATTTATTACTAGGAAGAGTAGAAAGAGATTTACTAATTTAAAGATAATTGTTGTTTTATTATTATTTATTTTTTCTTTAGTACTTAGTTTTTGTCTTTTGAATAGAAGTAATATTAAGATTAATGATAAATATTTAGTACAAATTTTATTAAAAGATGATACGACGATATTTGATAATATTATTAGTTTGACTATTAAAGATTTATTTGCGAGTCCAGCTATTTTACTTGATAATGATTATTTTAAGAGTGAAAGGGTAATTCATAATGATGATAATCCTGTAAATGTTAGTACGGAGCCAATGATTTATATTTATAATTCACATCAGAGTGAAGAGTACGCTTTTAGTAATTTTGCGGAATTTAGTGTTAGACCGACTGTTATGTTTGCAGATTATGCATTGCAAGAGATATTTAATAAGAATAATTATTACTCATTGGTTGAAGAAAACAGTATTAAGGATATTTTAAACATTAATGGTTGGAAATATTCATATAGTTATAGAGCGAGTAGAGTTTTATTAGAAAGTGCTAGGGAGAATCATCCTAGTTTGAAATATTATATTGATGTACATAGAGATAGTTTAGATAAAGGAAGAACTACTGTTGATATTAATGGTAAGACTTACGCTAAAACTATTTTTTTAATAGGACTTGAAAATGAGAATTATCAGGAAAATTTAGCGTTTACAGAAGAGATTAATAACCTTATGAATACTAAGTACCCAGGGTTATCTAAAGGTATTTATAAAAAAGGTGGCGAAGGTGTTAATGGTGTTTATAATCAGGACTTTTCTAACCGGACTATTTTAATTGAAATAGGGGGATATGAAAATACTCCTTCAGAAGTTTTGAATTCAGTTTTAGCTTTTTCAGAATGTTTTATGGAGGTTATTAAAAAGGATGAAGGGTAAAAATATTATTAGATTAGTAGGTACTGTTATTGTAGTTTTATTTTTAGCTTTATACTTTGGGCAATATACAGGATATTATGATGTTAGTAAAGGAAGAAAGAATGCTTTAACAAATGAGGCAATTAAGAGATTTGAAGCTGATGTTTCTTCTGGTAAGGAAATAGTTGCTTCTAATTATTTAGAGAAGGAAAAGGATTATAGTAATAACTTATCAAAGCTAGGTATTATGGTTTCTAATTTGATAGAAAAGGGTTTTGATACAATTATGAACTTTATTTTTAACGAAGTTGAAAAAGCAATAAAGGATTAGTAATTTAAGAGTTCCTTTTTTGCTTTTTTTTTGCTATAATCTTGAATTTGACAGTTTTAAATGGTCAAAACCTCCCAAGCCCTTATTTTTTAAG
>CAVKYO010000040.1:0-6276 GCA_963660495.1 Acidaminococcus fermentans | reverse complement strand
TTATAACATTGGTCTTTCTTTTTTTGTGCCTTTCCCCAAATAATTTTACACCATCATTGCTGAAACTTCATGGATTTTTTTCTTTATGTGCTATAATATTATTGGAAGGAATATTTCGTATGTCGTTGCAATAAAAAATAAATAATATAAATATTGGCAAATGTAATTTAAAAAGTAAAGAAATGGAGGAGATTAAAGTTGAATAAATTAGATATGATGACAAAGAATATTGTAGATTCTAATATTGAAAAAATAAAGGAGTTATTTCCATTGTGTGTACAGGAAGATAAAATAGATTTTGATATGCTTAAGCAAGAATTGTCATTTGCTTTAATAGATGATAAAAAAGAAAGATATCAATTAACTTGGCCTGGTAAAAAGGAAGCTATAGTTTTAGCAAATACTCCAAGTAAGAATACGTTTAGACCAAACAGGGAAAAATCTGTTGACTTTGAAAATACAGAGAATATTTATATAGAAGGAGATAATTTAGAGGCTTTAAAAATTTTACAAGAATCTTACTTGAATAAAATAAAATGTATATATATTGATCCACCTTATAATACAGGAAGTGATTTTATTTATAGCGATAAATTTAATAAATCTGAAAATGAAGAATTAGTTGAATCTGGAGATATCGATTTAGAGGGAAGCAGATTAGTATCTAATCCATCATCATATGGTAAATATCATTCTGATTGGCTTTCAATGATTTATCCTAGATTAAAATTAGCTAGAAACTTACTTACATGTGATGGCGTTTGCTATATAAGTATTGATGAACATGAAATTCACAATTTAGTAAAAGCTGTTACTGAAATTTTTGGCGATAATAATTATGAAATTTTGGTTTGGAGAAAGAACGGAAAACAAGGCAATACTAAAGTAGTAAATAGATTTAAAATATCACATGAATATATAGTGGTCGCTTATAAAAATAAGTCAATTACTTCATTAGGAAAAATGAAATTAATGCCAAATTGGCAAAATGAATATCCTAATCCAGATAAAGATCCACGTGGAAATTATAAAGCTGGAAATATTTCTCTTATGGAGGAAAAGTCTAGGAAAAAATCTCCTAATTATTATTCTGTTACAACTCCTTCTGGAAAAGTTTATGAAAGAGAATGGTTTATTTCAAAAGAAGAGTTTGAAAAGTTAGATTCTGATAAAGTAGAAACTTCAGATGGTAAAATGGTGGGTCGGATTTATTATCCTAACAATGGAGACGGCGTACCAGCTTTAAAAATATTTAAAAATGAAGAACAATTTTATTATTTTGATTCAATTATAGATGAAATGGGTACTTTTACTGATGCACATAAAATGTTAATTGATTTATTTGATGGAAAGGATTTGTTTCCTACTCCTAAGCCTGTTAAAATGATTAAAGAATTAATTAGGGTAGCAACTAGTAATAATGATATAGTATTAGACTTTTTTTCTGGTTCATCTACAACTGCACATTCATTAATGGAAGTAAATTCTGATGATAAGAAAAATAGAAAGTATATATTAATACAACTCCCTGAATTTTGTGGTGAAAAATCTGAAGCATATAAAGCAGGATTTAAAACAATATGTGATATAGGCGAAGAACGCATAAGAAGAGCGGGTAAAAAAATTAAAGAAGAAACTAATGCTGATATAGATTATGGATTTAGAGTTTATAAAATAGATTCTACAAATATGAAAGATGTGTTTTATAAGCCAAATGATTTAGAACAGTCACAATTAGAATTATTTGAAACAAATATTAAAGAAGACAGAACTCCTGAAGATTTATTGACTCAAGTAATGCTAGATTTAGGGTTAACTCTTGATTTGAGAATTGAAGAAAAAACAATTTTAAATAATAAAGTATTTTATGTTGAGAATAATACTTTAATTGCTTGTTTTGATGATAATGTAGATATTAATATTATTGATGAAATATGTAAATGTAAACCTTTAAAAGTAGTATTTAAAGATATGTCATTTAAATCTGATAAGGATAAAATTAATTTAGAAGAAAGAATTAAAAAGCTTTCACCAGATACAGAAATAAGTATTTTATAGGGAGGGAGGTAAATAAATGAAGTTAAAATTTAAACATCAATCATATCAGGATGATGCTGTTTTAGCTATTGTTGACATTTTTAAAGGACAATCTAAAGGATGTAGAAGAGATTTATTAGCAAGATATAAAAAGATAGATGGAACAGGCTTTTTTAGGGAAGAAAAAGAAGTTGAAGAAATATCTTTTGGTAATAAAGCTATTGAACTTTCAGTATCACAATTAAGAAATAATGTTAGAGCTATTCAAAGAAGAAATGATATCAGTTTAACCGATGGACAAGATTTAAGTGAGTTCTCAATTGAAATGGAAACTGGTACTGGTAAAACATTTACATATATTAAAACTATGTATGAATTAAATAAAGAATATGGCTGGAGTAAATTTATTGTCATGGTTCCAAGTATTGCGATTAGAGAAGGTGTAGAAAAATCATTTGATGTAACTCAAGATTATTTTCAAGAAATTTATCATAAAAAAATAAGATATTTCATATATAATTCTTCTAATAGTTCTAATATTGCTAATATCAATACCTTTGCATCAGATGATTCAATTCAAGTTATGATTATTAATTATCAAGCATTTGCTTCAAAAAGTGCTGGTAATAGAAAAATATATGAAAAACTTGATGAATTACAATCAAGAAGACCTATTGATGTAATAAAGTCTGTTCATCCAATATTAATTATTGATGAGCCTCAAAAGTTTGGTGCTAAAACAGAAGAATTATTTCAAGAATTTAATCCTTTATTTAAAATTAGATATTCAGCAACTCATAAAAAAGGAAAAGAGTACAATAAAGTTTATAGATTAGATGCAATAGATGCTTATAATCAAAAATTAGTAAAGAAGATAAATGTTAAAGGAATAGAAGTTTTACATGATAAGTCGGAAGATACATATTTATTTCTTGATAGTGTTGACATAAGTTCTAAACATGATCCAATTGCTAACTTAGAAATAGAAGTTAAGTCTTTATCTGGAGTAACTAGAAAATTAATGAAAATAAAAGCCGGAGATGACTTATATATAAAATCTGGAGAATTACAACAATATAAAGGTTATAAAGTTAGTGAAATAGATGGTAGATATGAAGACTATGACAAAGTATATTTTAGTAATGGTAAAATGATTCAAGTTGGACAGGCAATAGGTAATGTAGAACAAGAATATATTTCTAGAATACAGATTAGAGAAACAATAAAGTCTCATTTAGAAAAAGAAAAAGAACTATATAAAAAAGAGATTAAAGTATTATCATTATTCTTTATAGATGAAGTTTCTAAATATAAATATTATGAAGATAATCAGGCTTTAAAAGGAGAATATGCAAAAATATTTGAAGAAGAATATAATAAAGCTATTGGAGATTACATTAATATGTTTGACGATGAATATTCAAAATATTTAAAATCATTTGAAACAGGTAAAATTCATGCAGGATATTTTTCAATAGATAAAAAAGGTCATGAAATAGATTCTGCAATTAATGATAAAAAAGAATATTTATCATTTGATGAAGGTGCTTATGATTTAATAATGAAAGATAAAGAGAGACTTTTATCTTTAGAAGAACCTGTGAGATTTATTTTCTCTCATTCAGCATTACGCGAAGGATGGGATAATCCAAATATATTTCAAATATGTACTTTAAAACATAGTAATTCTGAAATAAGTAAAAGACAAGAGATAGGTCGAGGACTTCGTATTTGTGTTAATAATAATGGGGAAAGAATGGACTATTCAGTGTTAGAAGATAATTTTCATTCGATTAATAATTTAACTGTTATAGCATCAGAATCTTATGATAAATTTGCAGAGTCATTACAAATAGAAATGTTGGATGGTTTATCATCACGACCAAGAACACTTTCTATGGAATGGCTTATGAATAAGCAATTTATTAATAAAGATGGAAAAATTTTAGTATTTAATGATGTAAATACATTTAATTTTGTATTACAAATGAAAAATATAGGATATGTTGATGAACAATTTAAAGTTACTGAAAAATTTATTGAATGTAGAGATAATAATCAGTTAGACTTCGGTACACCATTTAATAATTTTAAGGAAGAACTAGTAAAAATGGTTTCTAATATTTATTGCGCAGATAATTATAAGCCGACAACTGATGGTAGAAGAGATAATATTAAAAAGCTTATTCCTAATGATAACTTTAATAAAAAAGAATTTCGAGAATTATGGAATAAGATAAATATTAAGACATTATATGAAGTTAATTTTGATTCAAATGAATTAATAGAAAAAACTGTTAACTCTATTAATAATAAATTAAATATTGCTAAAATGGCTTTTAAAATTACACAGGGTGAACAAAAAAACATTTTATCTACTATGGCATTAAATGATCATACTACTTTTGATAACGGAAAAACATCTACTATGATAATTGATGATTTTGCTCCTTCTCAAGTTGAATATGACTTAATTGGTGAAATTACTAAAGATACTGGATTAACTAGAAAAACAATTATATCAATATTATCTAAAATTAGTTTGGAAAAGTTTAATTCTTATAAATATAATCCTGAAGAATTTATAAGGAAAGTAACTAATATTATTAATGATGAAAAAGCTGTAGCAATTATAGATGGTATTACATATCATAAAATTGGAGAAAAGTATTCTGATGATATATTTAATATAAATAATATTAAAGCTGAATTAAATGTTAATGCAATATCAAATGTTAAAAAGCATATATATGATTTTTTAGTTTATGATTCAGTTGTTGAAAAGAAGTTTGCTGAAAAATTAGAATCTGGTGAAGTAACAGTTTATGCTAAATTACCAGTTGAATTTAAAATTACTACTCCAGTTGGAAATTATAGTCCTGATTGGGCAATTGTATTTGATAATAAAACATTTAAACATATTTATTTTGTTGCTGAGACAAAAGGCAATATGTCTTCATTACAATTAAAAGGAGTTGAACAAGCAAAAATTGCATGTGCGAAAAAACACTTTGAATGTATAAGTAATAATGAAGTAGGTTATGATGTTGTTGATAGCTATGAAACATTAGTTAATTTATTAACTGCTTAATTAATAACTGGTAAATTTTTAGTAAAATAATTTTTAATATTTTGTTAAAGATAATAGTGTAGATTGGTTTTAAGAGGTGAATTTTATGAAAATTAAAAACAAGCTACATTTGATATTATCAGCACTTCTTTTTTCTTTATTTATTGTACCCGCAAATGTTTTTGCTTATTCTAATTATGTTATTTCAGGTGGTAATACTATTGGTATTGAAGTTCAGTCTAAAGGTGTACTAGTTGTTGGATTTTACAAAATTGATGATAAATACGTAGCCCGTGATGCTGGATTTATGACTGGAGATATTATTTTAGAAGTTAATAATAATAAAGTTAATGATATCAACTCAATGATTAGTTTAATTGAAAAGGCTAATGATAATAATATTTCCTTTAAAGTACTTAGGAATGGCAAAGAAAAAACTGTTGCAATGGAACTTTTAAAAGATTCTAATGGTGTATTAAAAACTGGATTATACGTTAAAGATAAGATTAATGGTATTGGTACCTTAACTTATATTGATCCTGAAAGTAAAGTTTTTGGTGCTTTAGGACATGAAATAATAGAAAGTTCAACAGTGTCAAAGTTCGAAATAAAGGACGGGAAGATATATGAAGGAACAGTTTCTGGATTTGTTAAAAGTAGAAATGGTAAAGCAGGAGAGAAGAATGCTACTTATGATAAGAATGATGTGTATGGAGTTGTAACAGAAAATGAAATAGCTGGAATATTCGGTAAGTATTCAAAAGATATCTCAATGATGGATACAATAGAAGTAGGTAAGATTAATGATATAACAACAGGTGATGCGATAATTAGAACAGTTATAGATGGTAACAATGTAGAAGACTTTGACATTAATATTATTAATATAGATACTAAGAATAAAACTAAAAATATTTTGTTTGAAATTACTGATAAAAGGCTATTAGAAACTACTGGTGGTATAGTACAGGGAATGTCTGGTTCTCCAATTATTCAGAATAATAAAATTATAGGGGCAGTAAATTATGTAATAGTTAATGATACAACTAAGGGATATGGTATATTTATTACAACAATGTTAGAAGAAGGCGATAAATAAGGGACTAAATGTCTCTTTTTTGTTTATAAGGAATTTGCTTTTTACTTTTCAAATTTTTATAATTGTGCTA
>CAVKYO010000039.1:0-19883 GCA_963660495.1 Acidaminococcus fermentans | reverse complement strand
ACGACCAAAAAACGACAAATTGAAATTTTATAAATTGAAATTTGTCTTTTGTTCACCTGGATATTTTTAAATAAATTTGCTATACTAAAAAATGAAAAAAGGGAGGCATCAATATGTTTGTAGATGAAGTAGAAATAAAAGTAGAAGCTGGTAACGGAGGAGATGGATGTACCGCTTTTCGCCGTGAAAAATATATCGAGCAGGGCGGTCCTTATGGCGGTAATGGTGGTCATGGTGGAGACATAATCTTTAAAGTTGACCAAGGACTACATACACTTCTTGATTTACGTTATCAAAAAGTACTAAAAGCTAAAAAAGGAGAAAATGGCCGCGGTAAAAACCAAAATGGTAAAGGAGCTGAACCTTTAGTTATAAAAGTGCCTCAAGGTACCGTGGTTACAGATCTTGAAACAGGATTAGTTTTAGCGGACCTTTCTAAAAAAGACCAAGAAGAAGTAATCGCTAAAGGTGGTCGCGGTGGTAGAGGTAATACTGCTTTTAAAACTCAAACTAATACAGCACCAGATTATTCAGAAAATGGTGAAGAAGGCGAGAAAAAGACTTTAAAAGTAGAAGTAAAATTACTAGCAGACGTTGGATTAGTAGGTCTACCAAGTGTTGGTAAAAGTACTATTATTTCTGTAATATCAAAATCAAAACCTAAAATAGCGGCTTATCATTTCACAACCCTTTCGCCAAACTTAGGTGTAACAAAGTCAACTGATGGTAGAAGTTTTGTTGTTGCCGACTTACCAGGTTTAATAGAAGGCGCATCACAAGGAGAAGGACTTGGAGATAAATTTCTTCGTCATATTGAAAGAACAAAGGTAATTGCTCATGTTATTGATATGTCAGGTAGTGAAATGAGAAATCCGTACGAAGACTATCTTTTAATAAATAAAGAACTAGAAGCATTTAATCCTAAACTATTAAAAAAGCCACAAATAATCATTGCTAATAAAATGGATTTAGACGGTGCTAAAGAAAATTTAGAAGAATTCAAGAAAAAAGTAGATGCCGAAATATTCGAAATAAGTGCAATAACTCATACTGGTCTTCAAAAAGTAGTAGACCGTCTTGCTGACTTATTAGATGAAATACCAGATAATCCTTTATATGAAGATACCGAAATAGAAAGTCATTTCTTATACAAATTTAAAAAAGAAGAGCCATATACTATTACTAGAGATTCTGATGGTACCTGGGTAATTTCTGGTAAAGAAATAGAAAGAATCTTCAAAATGACGAAATTCAATAGTGAAGAAGCAATTTACCGTTTTGCTAAAAAACTACGCCGTCTAGGAGTAGATGCTAAACTAGAAAGTCTAGGAGCTAAAGAAAACGACCAAGTACGTATTCTAGATTTCTACTTTGATTATAAAGATTAAGAGGTTGGTTATATGTTAACTATAAGTACATTTAATATTCAAAATAAAGAAGATAAAAATAAGATTAAATTCATTAAAAATTATCTCAATGATAACAATATAGATATTCTAAACTTACAAGAAGCTTATCCAAAATTCATGAGAGAATTTCAAAGTGACTTAAAAGACTATAAAGTAACAGGAAATTATAGATATTTATACTTTCCTAAAATAAACGAGTCAAATCCTATCATTACAAATAAAAAAGTACTATATAGTAAAACATATCGACTTCCACATCTTCCATCATTATTAAATAGAATAATTACTAAAACAGTTGTTAATATAGATAATAAAGAAATATCAATATACAATACTCATCTAGATTATCAATACTTATCTGTCAAAAAACGTCAATTAAATAAAATTTTAAGATTAATAAAAAAAGATAAAAATCCTATTATTTTAACTGGAGATTTTAATCTGAAAAACAACAAAGAAATATTTAATAATTTTACCGAAAAATTGGAAAAACTTAATATATATCGTGTCCAAATTGATGAAAAGACCTTTAAACCATCTAAATATAAAAGAGCAATAGATCATATTTTCTTATCAAAAGACTTTAAACTGGTCGATAAAAATGTCGTTAAAGATATAAAAACTAGTGATCATTACCCAGTATTAATAAGGGTATTAATCGATTAAATTAAAAAAAGTAATTGCTAAGGAATAAATTTATGATATAATTTAAATAGATTAAGATTGCGAAGGTGAAAAATATGTATGACGTTAATTTTTTAATATCAAATGGAGTAGATGTAAATAAAAGTTTAGAGTTGTTTGGAGACATAGATACTTATAATGAAACAGTAGGTGAATTTCTAGTAAGTGCTAAAGAAAAAATGGCTAAACTTCAAAAATATAAAGATGATAAAGACATGCCTAATTATGCAATTTATGTCCATTCATTAAAAAGTGACGCTAAATATTTTGGATTTACTAAGTTAGCTGATTTAGCATATGATCAAGAAATGAAAAGTAAAGAAGGAGATATGTTCTATATATATGAACATTATCAAGAACTAATTGATGAAGTAGAAAAAACAATAAATATTGTTAAAAAATATATTTCTCCTGAATCAGAAGTTGTTCCAAGTGAAGAAAAAGTACCAACAGCAACAAGCACAACAGTATCTCCTGAAGAAGTAGCATCAGTTGCCTCATCTCAAGCTCCTGCTAATACTCCTTCAACACCATTACCAACATCATCTAATGTAGAACCAGCTGAAGTATATTCACAAAAGACAATTCTTGTAGTGGATGATTCAAATATTATTAGAAATTTCGTAAAAAGAATATTTAGTGAAAATTATAATATAGGTATGGCAAAAGATGGAGAAGAAGCCCTAAATATTATTAAAGCTAATGTATCAAATGAAAATATAGTAGCAATTCTATTAGATTTAAACATGCCAAAAGTAGATGGGTTTGCTGTATTAACATATATGAATGAACATCAATTATTTGATAGTATGCCAGTTTCAATAATTTCTGGAGACTCATCAAAAGACACAATTAATAAAGCCTTTACATATCCAATTATCGATATGTTAGGTAAGCCTTTTACCGAAGGAGACGTAAAAAGAGTAATTGAAAAGACAATGTATTTTAAAGAAAATGTATAAAAAATAAAGAAGTATTCGTTACTTCTTTTTAATTTCTAACTTATCACCAAGTTTTATGTTTTTAGTACTACCAGCCGGAAAAAGATAAGTTTTCTTTACTTTTCTTTTTGGAAGAATTATTCTTTCTGAAGGAAATTGTTGATACATCTTTAAAACTACATCATCTTCATCCGTCATCACAACATCAACTCTTTGACAATACATATAAGTAGATAAAGATTTTTTCTTCATAAGAATAACATAATCATTCATTGGCTCTAATACAAATTTAAGACTTTTAAACTTTTCCCAAAAAGTATTTAACTCATTTATTTCAAACTTTTTCTTATCAATTTTTACATACATAATCTCACCATCTGATAAACTGATTATAACATACAAAAATAATTGTTAAAAGCTTTAACTATTAAAAAAAATATGATATTATATAAAAGAAATGAGGAGGTATAAGTATGAGTGGACATTCAAAATGGGCAACAATTCATCGAAAAAAAGGTTTATTAGATGCTGCTAGAGGTAAAGTTTTTCAAAAACTAGCTAAAGAAATTATGGTAGCAGCTAAGGCAGGAAGTCCTGACCCAAGCCAAAATGCAGCGTTAAGATTGGCAGTAGATAAAGCAAAAGCTCAAAACATGCCAAAAGATAATATACAAAAAGCAATCGAAAAAGCAACTGGTGGCTCAGATGGGGCAAACTATGAAAGTGTGCGTTATGAAGGATATGGACATGGCGGAGTAGCTTTTATGGTAGACTGTTTAACAGATAATCGTAATAGAACAGCTTCTCAAGTTAGAAGTGCCTTTACAAAAGCTGGTGGTAATTTAGGAACCGATGGTTCTGTAAGCTACATGTTTGAACGTCGCGGTTCAATTGTTATACCAGCTGATTATGATGAAGATACTATGATGATGACTTCACTTGATGCCGGAGCAATGGATTTTGAAAAAGTAGAAAACACATACGTTATCACAACAGATACAACTAACTTTGTTCCTGTAAAAGAAGCATTAGAAAAAGAAAATGTAAAAGAGTTCTTAGAATGTGAACTAACATATATACCAAATATGGAAGTAGAACTAGATGAAGAAGGACAAGAAAAAGTAATGAAATTAGTTGACACATTAGAAGATTTAGATGATGTACAAGACGTATATTATAATTTAAAAGAAGACTAATATGCCAATATAGAGCCCTAATAGCTCTTTTTTCTTTTTTAGTTTTAGTATATAATAAGTATGGAGTGATTTTATGTATGACTATATAACAGGAACAGTAACAAGTATTAAAAATAATGCCATTGTTTTAGACAATTCTGGTATTGGATATTTAATTTATGTATCTAATCCATATTCATTTGAAGAAAAAAAAGAATATAAAGTTTATATTTATCAACAAATTAAAGAAGATGAAAATAGTCTCTTTGGCTTTAAAAATTTAGCTGAAAAAGAATTGTTTTTGAAACTGATTAGTGTTAAAGGACTAGGCTGTAAAATGACTTTACCAATGTTAGCTTTAGGAAATGTAGAAGGAATAATGGATGCCATCGAAAGAGAAAACATTTTATATTTAAAGAAGTTTCCTAAAATAGGTGAGAAATTAGCACGTCAAATTGTCCTAGACTTAAAAGGAAAATTAGAGTTCATTGGTGTTGGTATTTCTGATGATGAAGTAAATAATGCCGAAGAGTTAAAAGAAGTATTAATAGGATTAGGTTATAAGGATAAAGAAATTAAAGGAGTTATTTCTAAAGTTAATAAAGATGTATCAATAGAAGAACAGGTAAAAGAAGCCTTAAGATTATTATTGAAGTAGGAGGGAAAGTATTATGAAAAATGAAAGTGTTATAACAAAATATTCATTAGAAGATGACCAAGTAATTGATAATACAATTCGTCCTGAGACAATAGAAGAATACATTGGTCAAAGTGAAGTGAAAGAAAATATTAAAGTCTTTGTTGAAGCAGCAAAAATAAGAAATGAAGCTCTAGATCATGTCTTATTATATGGTCCTCCAGGACTTGGTAAAACAACACTAGCTTTTATCATTGCCCATGAACTAGGTACAAAAATAAAAACAGCTTCAGGTCCAAGTATTGAAAAAACAGGCGATTTAGCCGCTATACTTTCATCACTTGAACCAGGTGATGTCTTATTTATTGATGAAATTCATAGAATGCCAAGATATATTGAAGAAGTATTATATCCAGCTATGGAAGACTTTTCTCTTGACATTATTATCGGTAGTGAAGGTAACACTAGAAATATAAAAATAGATTTACCACCTTTTACTCTTGTCGGAGCAACAACTCGTGCCGGGGACCTATCAGCTCCATTACGTGATCGTTTTGGTATTATTTCAAAACTACAATTCTATACAACTGAAGAGCTAACTGAAATAGTAAAAAGAACATCTCGTGTTTTAAATATGGAAATAGATGATGATGCCGCTATAGAATTAGCAAAACGTAGTAGAGGAACACCAAGAATTGCGAATAGATTATTTAAAAGAGTTAGAGACTTTGCACTTGTAAAAGGTACAGGCAAAATAGATTTAGATATAACTAAAGAGTCTCTTGAAAGACTACATATTGATAAAATTGGCCTAGATAAAACTGATCATGATTTATTACTAGCTATTATCAATAAATTTTCTGGTGGCCCAGTTGGAATAGAAGCACTTAGTAGTTCCATTGGCGAAGAAGTCACAACAATAGAAGATGTATATGAACCATATTTACTGCAAACTGGTTTATTAAAAAGAACTGCTAGAGGACGTATGGTAACAGATAAAGCCTATGAAGTATTAGGAATAGAAAAAAAATAACAGGAGGATTATTATGAGAGTAGAAGATTTTGACTATGATTTAAATGAAGACTTAATAGCTCAAACACCTATTAAAGATAGAGATACATCAAAATTATTAGTTTTAGATAAGAAAAATGGAGAGATAGAACATAAACATTTCTACGATATCATTGATTATTTAGAAAAAGGAGATACCTTGGTCTTAAATGATACTAAAGTATTACCAGCACGTCTTATTGGCGAAAAAACTGATACCCATGCGATTATTGAAATCCTTTTATTAAAAGATTTAGGTGAAGATGTTTGGGAATGCTTAGTAAAACCAGCTAGACGTATAAAAGTAGGAACCATTGTAACATTTGGCCAAGGCAAATTAAAAGCTGAATGTGTTAAAGAAGATAATGATGGTATAAGACATTTTAAATTAATTTATTCTGGTATTCTATTAGAAATATTAGAACAATTAGGTACTATGCCATTGCCACCATATATTCATGAAAAATTAAAAGATCAGTCAAGATATCAAACTGTCTACGCCAAAGAAATAGGTAGTGCTGCCGCACCAACAGCTGGACTTCATTTTACTAAAGAACTACTAAAGAAAATCGAAGACAAAGGCGTAAACATTGCTTATGTAACTCTACACGTTGGACTAGGAACATTTAGACCAGTTAGTGTTGATACCATAGAAGAACATAAAATGCATAGTGAACATTATCAAATGACAAAAGAAGCAGCCGAACTTTTAACAGAGACAAAAAAGAATAATCATAAGATTATTGCTGTTGGTACAACTAGTACTAGAACTTTAGAAACAATAATGACAAAGTATAATGAATTTAAAGAATGTTCTGGCTGGACTGATATCTTTATCTATCCAGGATATAAGTTCAAAGCAATAGATAGCCTAATTACTAACTTTCATTTGCCTAAGTCAACACTTGTTATGCTAGTATCAGCATTAGCTGGAAAAGATAATATTATGAATGCTTATAAAGTAGCTCAAGAAGAAGAGTATCGTTTCTTCTCCTTTGGAGATGCTATGCTTATTAAATAGGAGGACCTTTATGAAGATTAAATACACTTTATTACATAAAGATGAAAATAGTAATGCTCGTTACGGTTCATTACAAACAAATTATGGTACCTTTGAAACGCCAATGTTTATGCCCGTTGGTACTAAAGCAACCGTAAAATCTTTAACGCCCGAAGAATTAAAAGAAGCTCATTCAGGAATAATTCTTTCTAATACATATCATTTATGGCTAAGACCAGGTGAAGATATCGTTGATAAAGCTGGTGGCTTACATAAGTTTATGAATTATGATGGACCAATACTTACTGATTCCGGCGGCTTTCAAGTCTTTTCTTTAGTAAAAAATAAAGAAAAAGATATTACTGAAGAAGGAGTACATTTTAAAAGTCATATTGATGGCTCTAAATTGTTTTTAACTCCTGAAAAATCTATTCAAATTCAAAATAAATTAGATAGTGATATCGCTATGAGTTTTGATGAATGTCCACCATATCCAGTAAGTTATGAATACATGAAAAAGTCAGTTGAACGTACATTGCGTTGGGCTGCTCGTGGCAAAAAAGCTCATTCTAATCCTAATCAGTCATTATTTGGAATAGTTCAAGGTGGAGAATTTGAAGATTTAAGAGAATATAGTTGTAAAGAAACTGTAAAGTTAGACTTTGATGGTTATAGTATCGGTGGCACATCCGTTGGAGAAGATAAAGATACTATGTATAAAATGATTGACTACGGTATCAAATATCTACCTACTGATAAAGTTCGTTATCTCATGGGAGTAGGAGATCCAATTGATATAATTGAAGGTGTTATAAGAGGAGTAGATATTTTCGACTGTGTCTTACCAACAAGAATAGCTCGTCACGGTCAAGCCTTTACAAGAAATGGCAAGATTAACTTCAACAACGCTAAATATAAAGAGGATTTTACTCCTGTAGAAGAAGGCTGCGACTGTTACACTTGTAAAAATTATACCAAAGCCTATGTCCGTCACTTAATTACAACTGATGAAATGTTAGGTGGTAGACTATTATCAATTCACAATATAAGATTCTTGATAAAACTAACCGAAGAATTAAGAGAAGCTATAAAAGAAAATAGAGTATTAGAATATAAAGAAGAATTCTTAAGTAAATATGATAAAAAGAATAACTAAATTATTCTTTTTATATGTAAAAAATAGGTTTATTAGTAGCTTCAGTCTGAACAGCAGTAGAAGTAACACTATCAGTATTAGTAGTATCCTCAACTGTTGCCGGTCTTCGTAACTCATCAGCTATTTTAAAAATAGTTCTAGCGTTATTAAACATCGGCTTAACCTGGTTAACAATTGGAATAGCCTGATTTATTACACCTAAGGTTTTTTGTGTACCATCCAAAAATGTACCAAAATTAAATCCTTTAGAAAGACCAGCCCATCTACTAAATAAACTAGCTCTAGGATATGGATAGTTAAACATAGCCCACCTCTTCAATGATAATATATGTAAAAGAGAACAAAAAGTTAAATAATTTTGTTTTCAAAACTAAAAACGTATGCTAAAATATTTATAGTATAGAATAAAAGGATGTATCAAAGAAAGGTTTTTGGTGATATTAGATGAAAATATTTAATAAAACAGGTAAAAGTGAAACACCTACACAACCTCAAAATACAACTGCTGCTAGTACTAGTCAAACAGTACAAACTCAAACACCAGCTACAACAAATCAAAATGCCAATGTACAAGCAAGCAGTAATAATACTGTTATGACACAAGATAAAATTATGCCAATTGCTAAGGAGGAGGTAAATAAAACGCCTTCTAATAATAATCAAGCCGGGCAAACTACAGCAGCAAAAGCACCTTCGGAAAATGCAACAGGAGCAACAGGACAAGCGCTAAAACCGGGAGAAGAGAAAAACCCAAACAGGAAATTAAAAGGTTACAGTTATGTAGTAATAAATTCTGTAAATAAAAAAGAAAAAGGATTTTTCGATGCTGAGACAGAAGATGAAGTAAGAGCCTTCTTAGAAGGACAAGATTATCAGGTCCTAGAAGTAAAACCAAAATCAGCTATGGATATTGATATCTCTGGTCCACCTAAATTAAAGCCAGAAGATTTATCATTTACCTTAACTCAGTTATCCACATATATAAAATCTGGTATCCCTTTAGTTGACTCTGTTAGAATTCTAGCAAAGCAAGCTAAAAAACCAGCTCATAAAAAAATCTATGGTCAAGTAGTTTACGAATTATTAAAAGGAGAAAGCTTTTCTGTAGCGTTAGCTCATCAAGGAAAAGTGTTTCCCCCATTATTAATAAACATGGTAAAAACATCTGAAATGACAGGTGATTTACCATCAATACTAGATGATATGGCAGAGTACTATACATCAATGAACCAAACTAGAAAACAAATGAAGAGCGCCATGACTTATCCAATTGTCGTATTAACAATTGCCCTAGGCGTATTAGTATTCATGTTAGTTTACTTAGTACCACAGTTTGCTAGTATGTTTGAATCAAATGATGCAAAACTTCCTGCAATTACTTTAATAGTATTAGGAGTCAGCGACTTTATTCAAAATTACTATCTATATTTAATTGGCGGAGTAATAGGACTAATAGTTATATTTAAATATTTAATGTCTCATGTCCAATCATTTAAATTATCTGTTCAAACTTTACTTATGCATATGCCAATTGTCGGCAAAATAATTATCTACAATGAAATAGCTAACTTTACTAAGACATTTGCCTCATTATTAAATCATGGTGTATTTATAACAGATAGTATGGAAATCTTATCTAAAATAACAGATAACGAAGTATTTAAAAAGATAATTAATAAAACACTAGAAAACCTATCAAAAGGTGAACCAGTATCATCTGCCTTCCGTGGTGAATGGGCCATCCCAGTAGTAGCCTATGAAATGATAGTAACAGGTGAAAATACCGGTCAATTAGGTCTAATGATGGAAAAAGTATCAAACCATTTCCAAGCTATGCATAAATCTATAATTGATCAAATGAAGAGTTTAATGGAACCATTAATGATTGTTTTCTTAGCTGGAATAGTTGGTGTTATCTTACTTTCAATTGTTACACCAATGTTTAGTATATATTCACAAATCGAGTAATAATAAGGAGGATAATTATATGGAAATACTATATTTAATTATCTTTTTTATTTTAGGAAGCTTTGTTGGTACAATTTCTACAATTATAGGACTACGTATACCAAAAAATGAAAAAATAATAGGAAATAAACTTCATTGTGACTCCTGCGGCCATGAATTATCAAGAAAAGAAACAATTCCATTATTTTCATACATAATTCAACAAGGAAGATGTCAACATTGCTACTCTAAAATAGATATTTTATATCCATATATGGAATTTTTTACAGGACTATTATTTGCTGTTTCATATTATAGTTTTGGCTTTAGTTATGAACTATTAATTGCCCTAGGAATAGTAACGTTATTAATGATAGTTACCGTTAGTGACTTAACATATCTAATAATACCTGATGAAGTCTTAATATTTTTTAGTATTTATTTTTTAATAATTCAATTTCTAAACTCTGGCTTAAAAGAAACCTTAATTCATCTTGCTACTGGCATACTTCTTTTTTCAGTAATGTATTTAATTATGTTTATAGGAAATAAAGCCCTAAAAAAAGAAAGCCTTGGTGGAGGAGACATTAAAATGATGTTCTTATTTGGCTTAGTACTAGATCCTCTATTAGGAACTATAAGCATTTTCTTAGGTAGTCTTTTTGCTTTACCAATGTCTCTTCTTTTAATGAAAACAAATAATGAAAAAGTCATACCCTTTGGCCCGTTTTTACTTATAGCGTTTACATTTATATATTTTACTAAGATGACTTCAATTGACGTCTTAAAATTCTTGGGATTTTAGAAAGTTAAACTTTCTTTTTTTTTCTATTTATTGTACTATATATTTAGGTGATAACTATGCATAGTACTATAACAATTTTACCTGCTGATACTTATACAGTAGTTAATAAAACAGTCTTATCAGAAAATGATCGTAAATTAATAACGATGTTGTATCAGCCCGTAATTGGTCATACCGCAACATCATTATATTTTACTTTAATAGATGACCTAGATAAATTAGAAGTAATGAGTGATGACTTAACTCATCATCATCTTATGGCAACAATGCAATTAAAACTAGAAGATATAGTTATCGCAAGAGAAAAATTAGAAGCAATAGGTCTTTTAAAAAGTTACTTAAAAAAGGGAAGTATTAATCATTATGTTTACTTAATATATTCACCAGTATCAGCTCATGACTTTTTCACTCATCCTATTTTAAATGTTGTTTTATATAATAACTTAGGTAAAAAAGAGTATGAAAAACTGCTAAATTATTATAAAACACCAAGAGTAAATTTAAAAGATTATGAAGACATAACTAGTAGTTTTGATGATGTCTTTACATCAGTAAAAGGTAATATCTTAGACATGTCAGAAGAAGTAGATATAACAAAAAAAGATTCAAATAATATCTTAATAAATAAAGGAATAGATTTTAACTTACTTATATCAAGTATTCCAGATAATATAATTACAGATAAAACATTTACTAAAGATGTTAAAGAGCTAATAAATGCTCTAAGTTTTACCTATAATTTAAACACTCTAGATATAAAAGGTTTAGTTTGCGACTCAATTAATGAAAAAGGTCTAATTGATAAAACACACCTTCGTAAAGCTTGCCGAGATTATTATCAATTTGAATCAGCAGGTTCACTTCCAACCTTAATATATAACAAACAGCCAGATTACTTAAAAAAGCCTAAAGGAGATAATTCTAAAAGAGCTAAAATGATTTATACCTTTGAAAATATAAATCCATACCAATTATTAAAAGCTAAATATAAAGGTGCAGAGCCAACCGATAGAGATAAAAGATTAATAGAAAGCCTTTTAGTAGATCAAAAACTAAATCCAGGAGTCGTAAACGTTTTAATATCATATGTCCTAAAAACCAATAATCAACAACTAAAGAAAAGCTACGTCGAAACAATCGCTGGTCAATGGAAAAGATTAAATATTGAAACTGTAGAAGATGCTATGGATATTACTGAAAAAGAACATAAAAAATTAAAGAAATTATTTAATAAGAATATAGAAAAACCAAAAACAAAAACAGAAAAGCCAGTTAAAGAAGAATTACCAGCTTGGTTTAATAAAACTCTAGATAAAGAAGAAGCTAGTGAAGAAGACATTAAAGAAATGGACGATATCCTATCAGGACTTGTCTAATAAAACTAATAATGATATAATACAAAAGCAGTTCCAATCTGTAAAAAAATGTCAAAAAATTAAACTAAATATCTAAACATTTTATAGAAGTAAAGACTTGTGTTATTATAAAATAGTAAATATGCGAATAGAATAATAAGAGGTTATAAAATGAATAGATATCAAAATAAAGAATTTAATGACATTATAAATCATATCAGTAATAATAAAGAGTTTCTTAAACTAAAAAATATAAAGCATCATGGTATAACTAGATATGAACATTCAATAAGAGTAGCCTATTATTCATATAAAGTCACAAAGCTATTACACCTAGATTATAAAGAAACAACAGAAGCTGCTTTGTTACACGATTTCTTTCAAGAAGAAGTTGCTGATAAGAACTTTGTAGCGAGACTAAGAAAACATCCAAAATGTGCTTTAAAAAATGCTACTGATAATTTCAACTTAAGTGAAAAACAAATGGATATTATAAAAAGTCATATGTTTCCAATTACATTTACACCTCCAAAGTATTTAGAAAGTTGGATAGTTGATGTAGTTGACGATATATCCGCTATACAAGAACGCGGAACAGTAATAAAACAACATGCCAAAGCAGTGGGAACATTTCTATTAGTTTTATTACTTAATTGTTAAGTTAATAAAGGGCTCCATCCCTTTTTTAAATAAAAAAGAAAGAAGGAATAAATATGCAAAAAACATATATCTTTGGTCATAAGAAACCAGATTCAGATTCTGTAATGTCCGCTATAGGTTTATCATATTTAAAAAATAGCCTAGGAGAAAACACAGAACCTAGAATATTAGGAGACGTAAATAAAGAAACAAAATACGCTCTAAAATACTTTAATATCAAAACACCAGAATATTTAAATGATGTAAAATTACAATTAAAAGACATTGATTATCATAAGAATTTCTTTATTAAAGAAACAGATTCCATTTATACAGGATATCAAAAAATGCTAGAAAAGAGCTTAACAGGTATTCCAATAGTAGATGATAAAAACTATTTTACAGGACTAATTACTATTAAAGACTTATCCCATGTAATTATTAATGAAAATACAGATGATTTATATACATCATATGATAACTTACTAAACGTATTAAAAGCTAGTGAAGTACTAAAATTTGATGATGAAATAATTGCGAAACTACTAGTAGCAGCATATCGTAGTACTACATTTATGGAAACTGTAAAACTAGATTCTGATATGGCTTTAATCGTTGGTGATAGACATAGTATCATTGAGTACGCCGTTAGATCTAAAGTAAAATTACTTATTTTATCAGGAGATGCTAGAATTAAAGATGAACACTTAGAAATAGCTCGTCAAAATAAAGTAAATATAATTAGAACGCCATATACTACATATCATATAACTAAATTAGTAACATTAGCTAACTATATCAAAACAATGTTAAGATGTCCAACTCCAGTAAAATTTGAAGTTACAGACTTTGTAGATAATGTTACAGATATAAATAACAAGTTAAAACATACAAATTATCCAATAGTAGATCGTCGTAATAAATGTTTAGGACTATTAAAAATAACAGACCTATCAGAAAAGCATCCTAAGAAAGTAATTTTAGTTGATCATAATGAAAAATTACAAAGTGCTGAAGGAATAGAAGAGTCTGAAATATTAGAAATAATTGACCATCATAACTTAGGTAGTATTACAACTAACAGTCCAATTAACTTTAGAAATATGGCCGTTGGATCAACTTGTACAATTGTATATTTACTATATAAAGAAAGAAAAATAGAAATTCCCTCTCATATAGCCGGAGCACTATTGTCAGGAATCTTATCTGATACCTTAATTTTAAAAAGTCCAACCGCAACACCTAAAGATGTAGAAGCAGTTGAATACTTATCAAAAGTTGCTGGTGTAAACTATAAAGAATATGGTATGAACTTATTAAAAGCTGGTACATCATTAGAAGGTATGAGTAAAGAAGATGTTTTATATAATGACTTTAAGATTTATACAGTTGGTGAGAAGAAATTTGCCATTGGACAATTCTTTACTATGAACTTTGATGAAATTGAAAAGGATATGGAAGAATACATCCATGTCTTAGATGAAGTAAGTGAAGCTAATCATTATAATTTAGTAGCTTTATATGTAACAGATATCATTAAAAATGGTAGTTACGTAATCTTTAATAACCATGGTGCTGACGTAATGGCTTTAGCCTATGCTAAAGATAAAATACCAGAAGGTTACTTCGTACCAGGTTGTGTTTCACGTAAAAAACACGTTGTACCAATAATCATGCCAATATTTGAAAATTAGGAGAGAAACATATGGATTTTATATCATTAATTATTTTAGGGTTTATTCAGGGAATTGCGGAGTTTTTACCAATATCTTCATCAGCACATTTAATAATCTTTAGAGATTTATTTGGAATAGGTGCTGGAATGGATGCTCATCTTGCACTAACATTTGACTTAGCACTTCATTTCGGTACCCTTCTAGCTATAGGAATATATTTCTTTAAAGACTTTATTAATATGATTAGTAAAGGTTTTACTAAAGGTGTAAAAGATGATGAAGGAAAAATCTTATGGTACCTAGTAGCCGCAACAGTACCAGCTGCCATTGCTGGAGTGTTGTTTGAAGATGTCATTGAAAACGCTATTAGAAATAACTATATAGTAATAGCATTAGCTCTTGCTATCATGGGTATCATAATCTATTGTGCTGATAAATATTCAGGGGATAAAAAGACTATTAAGAAAATGACTATTAAAGACGCCATAATCATTGGCTGCAGTCAAGTTCTAGCTTTAATTCCAGGCTTTTCAAGATCTGGAACAACAATCGCAACAGGAAGAGTCCTAGGTCTAAATAGAGAAGATGCAGCAAAATTCTCTTTCTATTTAAGTGCTCCTGTCGTAGCTGGTGCCTTAGTTTTACAACTATTTAAAAAGGCAACTTGGACAGTTATAGCAGGAAATATTGGAACATTTATTTTAGGAATCTTAATATCATTTATAGTAGGATTATTATGTATTAAATACTTATTAAAATACTTGCATAATCATAACTTTAAAATATTTATGATATATCGTCTAATCTTAGCTCTAATAGTATTAATAATGATAGGAGTTGCATAATATGGACAAAGTTAAATTAGGACTACTAACAACACTTCTCTTAGGAATATTTATTTTAATAGGAGCAATTCTAGCTTTTCTAGTAAAAAGAAAAGAAAAAGTAGTAGACTTTTCTCTAGGTTTAGCTCTAGGTGTAATTGCTATGTTAATAGTAACAGACCTTTTACCAGAAATAATTGAGGCTTTAGGTATAAAATATATCTTTGTATTTATAATTTGTACAGCTTTAGGTTATGGAATGTTAAAATTACTTGATAAATTTATTCCAGATCATGAAGATAGTTCTATGACTAAAAAAGAAAGAAAAGATAATTTAATTCATATAGGTGTTATAACTTCTCTTGCTTTAGTATTACACAATGTAATAGAAGGAATGGCTGTCTATTCAACTTTTCTTACTGAAGCTAACATCGGTTTAGCCTTAACTTTAGGAATTGGTTTTCATAACATCCCATTAGGAATGGTAATAGCCGCTACATTCTATCAAAGTAATGATAATATATGGAAAACTTTAAGTATTATAGGACTTGTATCCTTATCAACATTCCTAGGTGGCTTAATTATGTTCTTCCTAAACCTAACAACAATTTCACCAGTGATATTAGGCATTTTATTATCAATTACTCTAGGTATGCTTCTATTTATTGTCCTTGGTGAATTAATTCCTAGATTAAAAGAAGCAACTGATAAAAAAACTAGTTACGTAGGCTTATCCATTGGCGTAATTATTCTAATACTATCACAATTGATATAAGAGGTATAATATGGAGTATAATTATTATAATTTATTTTTACTATTTTTTATCTATTCCTTTATAGGATACATAGTAGAGTCAACATCAGTAAGTATGTTAGAAAAAAAGCTTGTTTTAAATAGAGGCTTCCTAGTAGGACCATATATACCAATCTTTGGCTACGGATCAATGGCAATGATCCTAACTCTTCAAAAATATAAAGATGATGTAATTGCCTTATTTATAATGAGTATGGTAGTATGTCTAACTATTGAATATTTATGTAGTCTAATTGCTGAAAAATTATTTAACTTACGTTGGTGGGACTATTCTGATAAAAAATTTAATATTAACGGAAGAATCTGTCTTCAAAATGGAGTATTATTCGGACTAGCTGGACTATTAGTAGTAGAGTATCTAAATCCTTGGCTAGAAAACCTGATATTATTATTACCTAATAATCTTATGGTAACAATAAGTATCATTTTATCAATAATTTTCTATGCTGATACGATTGTCTCTGGTACTACAGTTTTAAAATTTAATAAAAGTTTCAAAAGATATGGAGAAGACAATACAAACGAAGTAAAGAGTAAAATAATAGAAGAACTTCATAGTAATTATCTAACAAAACGTTTGATAAATGCCTTCCCACATGCTAAAGATAGAGCTCATAAATTTAAAGAGTTAAGAAAAGAGTTCATTGAAAGAGCTAAAGAGATTAGAAGAATAAAACAAGAGCAAAGACAAAAGTAGTTATTTTTAGTAACTGCTTTTTCTGCGTTAGAAGGAGAAGTTTTTATGAAAGATGAATACTATAAAGCCTATGAAGAAAGGTATAAAAAAGTCCATGAATCTAATAATCTATGGGAAATACCTAAACCAAGCTCGGAAGTTCTTAATACCATAAATAAATATAAAATTTCTAAAAGTAGTAAAATATTAGAACTAGGTTCTGGAGAAGGAAGAGACGCTATATTTTTACTTGATAAAGGTTATAATGTCCTAGCTTTAGAATATTCAATAAGTGCTGTAAATAAATGTAAGGAATTAACTAATAATAAATATTCAAATAATTTTAAGCAATTTGACTTAATGCAAGATACCCTACCAGGTGAGTATGATTTTATCTATTCAGTAGCTGTAATTCATATGTTTGTAGAAGAAAAGCATCGCCAAAAATTTTATGATTTTATCCGTGAACATCTAAGTAACACTGGAAAAGCTTTAATTATCGCTATGGGCAATGGTAAAGATGAGTATAAATCAGATATAAACAAGGCCTTCAATGAAGTTGAAAGAACAAACACAAATAGTAATGAAAAAGTAATTATTGCCTCAACTTCATGTAGAATAAAGTCCATTTCAAATATGCTTAAAGAAATAGAAAACAGTAATCTAAAAGTTATTGAAAACAAAATAATCGAAGATGTTCCTGGCTTTGATAAATGTTGTTGCTTCATAGTAGAAAAAAATTAAAATATTAAGTATAATTAGATTTAGGAGTGAAGAGGATGAATTTAGAAGAAGAAATTAAAAAGATTAAAGAAAGAAATAAAAGAGTAGAACTACATAAATCTTGAGAAACAAGTTGGACTAGAAAAATATGTATTATGATATTAACTTATATTGTTGTTGTATTATATTCTCTAGCTATTAACACCGTAAATAATATATTTTTATCCTCACTAGTTCCGTAATTGGTTTTACTTTATCTACTTTATCATTAAAAGGAGTAAGAAAAGTATGGGAAAAGGCCAATAAGTAGTATCAAAGCATTAAGCAATAAATAAGGAGTTAAGATATGAAACAAATAGAAGTAACCGTAAAAGTTAAAAATACTTTAGAAGAAATTGATGAATTACTAACATCAAAAGGCTTTAAGTTAATTAGAAAAAGTCGAGTTGAAGATGACTATGTTTGTCCAAAAGAACTTAAAGTTGATAAGAATAATATATTAAAAGTATTAAGTTCTTGTGTCTTAATAAGATATTTAAAAACTGCTGAAGCTGAATATAAAAAATTAACATATAAAAATAAAAAATATTCTAAAGATGGAGTTGTTATATCAGAAGAAAAGATAAATGTCTCAATTGATGATACTGAAAAAGCTCAAGAATTATTTGAAAAAATAAATTTTGAAAAACTTGTGAGTGTTCATTATGATGTTATTGTTTATAGTAATAATGATTATGAATTTGCCTTTCAAGATGTAGAAAACTTAGGATTACTTTTAGAGTTTGAAAATGAGAATGACTTTGAAGGAGTATCAGATGAAGCCATAGCAAAAGAAAAACAAAAAATGTATGAAATTATTAAAACTTATGGAATAAAAGTTGAAAATAATTATGACATAAAGAAAGCATATGAATTAGTAATGAAAAAATTAAGTTAGCTGAATAGGATTAAAATGTTTATAGTTATAACCTGGTTGGATGGTAGTGAAACTAGCACAGTTGGAAAAGAACTTCCCCTAATTGATGATGAATCATAATTATTAAAAACTTCAAGTGTATATGTCAGATTATATTAGAAATAATTGTGACTATAAAAATAAAAATGTATATATAGTGAGATGTTTAATAGATACTGTTGTATTAAATAGAGTTGCAGGAATAGATATGAAAATGAAATACTGGTTCCGGACTTAACCATCTATCATAGCCTAATACAAATTGACTAATAAGGAAAAAAATGTTATAATACAGCCATTCGAGAAGAAAGAGGGTTTACTATGAAAGAAGGGTTTAAGCCAGTATCTGAATTTGAAATAATGAGAATGTCAAAAGAAAAAATGATAGAGTATTACCGTGACTTAAGAGAATATATATATTTACACAATGAAAAAGTAAAAGGTATCAAATTTAGACAAACTATAAAACCATTATTAGTAAAAGCATTGCGTCTACAAAGAGCTTTTACTGGTAGAAAACTAGAATTACTTGATGACAAGTCACACACTGGAAATGGAAGACCAATTATCTATGCCGTTAGTCATATAGGAAGATATGACTTGGAAATTGTTTGTGAGGCAACACCAAAACAAGCACACATACTATGTGGCGACCCAGAAACAATGTATAGAAATTTAGATGGTTTTGTCGCTGACTTAAATGGTACAGTTTACGTAGATACAGAGTCAAAAAGTGACAGACACGTTGCGAAAGAAACAGCTATTAGAGTTCTTGAACAAGGCGGTAATATATTAATGTACCCAGAAGGTATTTGGAACTTAGATCCATGTAGACCAATGCTTCCATTATATCCTGGAGTAATAGAAATGGCATATAGAACAGATGCTACTATAATACCAATAGGTATGGAACAATATGGTAATGAGTTCATTGTCAATATAGGAAAAAACTTTGAAGTATCAGACTATATTCCAAAAGGTAATTATACAAAAGAAGCTGAAACAGAAGCTAAAGAAGCTCTAAGAGATGAAATGGCAACTCTAAAATATGAAGTATGGGAAAGTACAGGTAAAGCTGATCGATGGGACTTTGATAAAGACTATTATGAAAGTTTCCTAGATTGGAAATTAGGAGAATGGCCAGTATATACAAAAGACACATTAAAAAACCGTACATTTAGAAAAAAGAATGAAGCTTCAAAAGATGAAGTATATCAGTTTACAAAAAAGTTAATACCTAAAAAAGAAAATGCATTTTTGTTAAGAAAAGATTAAAAAATGCATTTTTTATTTATAAGGAATTTGCTTTTTACTTTTCAAATTTTTATAATTGTGCTATTGACAGACAAACGTTTGTATTATAATATAGTAAGACAAGAACTGGAGGTGCATTATATGTATAAAGCTTATAAATTT
>CAVKYO010000038.1:0-25024 GCA_963660495.1 Acidaminococcus fermentans | reverse complement strand
ATAGAGACATTTTCACTTATTATTGACTGAAAAAAATAGAGACATTTTTACGTATTATTCATAAAATAAAATAATGTTATCAAAAAAAGGTTGACAGGCATAAAAGAATGTGATAACATGAAAATGAATTTGAAGAGAGAGGAGTGAGAATATGGTTATACAAGTAACAAGAAAAATGAAAAAAGTTAGAAGTAATAATGGCCAATTTGGGAATAAATGTATTCTCACTTGTTTTTAATATATAAAAATCAAGAGGCCATTAGGTCTCTTTTATTATGCAAGAAAGGATGGATATAATGAAAAAAGCAAACAGTTTTAAAATATTATGGAGATATTTAAAAAATGAAAAAATAAAACTAATTGTTTATATACTATTAGTATTATGTACCTATTTACCAGTATTATTTGCTGCATATTTCTGGGGAAAAGCCTTAGAATTTCTTATTCTGAAAGATATTTATAATTTTACTAAATATTTAATATCCTGGGAAGGTATCTATATATTGGTATTTTCCATTTTACAAGTACCAACTAATAAATTATATAATTATTTAGAAATGGAATTTATTCAAAACGTCAGCATAGATTTATACAAAAAAATTGATTCATTACCAGCAAAAGCCTTTGAAGATATAGGTGTTGGAGAATTTATAAATAGGATTTATAGTGATCCAGATAGAGTAATGGAACTTCTGGCAAAACTAATAAAATTAGCCTGTAAAAGTCTAGCTGTTGTAATTATTTTATTCTTAGCATTCTCTATATCTTTTGTTATTGGACTAGAAGTAATTGTTTTTGGAGTTATCATGGGCTATATTTCAGCTAAGTATTTTCCTAAAATTAAAAAGACACAAGAGGAAGTAAAAAAACAAGCAGATGCCTATGTAAAAGTAGCAACTGAGAATATTACAGGTATTAGAGAAATAAAATCATTAGGAATAAAGAATAATATTGAAGAAAATATTAAAGGGCAACTAACTAGCTTATTTACAAGTTCTAAAAAAATTAAAAATTATGAAGCTTGGTACTATAGTTTAAATAATTTAAGTTACTTTATATTACAATTAATAATTTTATTTACTGCCGGATACTATTTTATACAAGGTAAAATAACATACGCTACATTTATTATGTTAGAAATGTATATCTGGCGTATTGATGAAGTTGTTGAAAGTATTTCAGAGTTTGGTGTTAGTTACAATAAAGTAACAGTTTCTTTAAAACGTATAGGAGAAATAATTGATAATAAATTGTATCAAGATGAGAAGTTTGGCGACAAAGTATTAGTTAACAACAAAGGAGTAATCGAATTTAAAAATGTAAAATTTAAATATTCTGAAGAAGAGGACTATACATTAACTGGTCTAAACTTAAAACTATTACCAAATAAAAAGATAGCTGTAGTAGGAAAATCAGGTAATGGTAAATCAACTATTTTCAACCTATTATTAAGATACTTTGATACAACTAAAGGAGAAATATTAATAGATGGCATAAATATAAAAGATTTAACTGAAGAATCCTTAAGAAACAATATTTCAATTATAAGACAAGCACCATTCCTATTTAACTTATCAATTATTGATAACTTCAAACTAGTAAAGAAAGATGTAACTTTAAAAGAAGTAAGAGAATATTGTAAAAGAGCTTATATTGATGATTATATAATGTCCTTACCAAAGAAATATGACACCGTAATAGGAGAAGGTGGAATTAATTTATCTGGTGGTCAAAAACAACGTTTAGCAATAGCAAGAACACTTATGTTAAATACTAAAATAATCCTATTTGATGAAGCAACATCTGCCTTAGATAATGAATCTCAAGAATATATAAAGAAAACTATAGACAATTTAGTAAAAGACCATACAGTAATTATTGTAGCTCATAGATTATCAACAATTGTAGATGCCGATGTCATAAATATAATTGATAAGGGTAAACTAGAATCGTTTGGTACGCATGAGGAATTACTAAAAAAATCAAAAGTATATCAAGCACTCTACTCAAATGAAACTTCAAATTCACTAGACTAATAAATTATTTACAAAGAAAAAACTGATAAAAAACTTGTCAGTTTTCCCTGTAAATAAAAGCAAAAATTTTGTGAAACTTGCAAAAAAACTCAAAATATGGTAATATATATCAGACGGATGACTAGAGTATAACTGTTATCCATCAAATAAATGAATATTGAAGGAGGAAATTATGAATTTTTTAGTTACTGCTTTAGCTCTTGGTACAATCAATAGCAACGTAGCACTTAATAATCAAATTTCATCAAAAATTGAAGAACATAATGCTATGATTCAAGAAAGAATTGAAGAAGGAATCAAATATTTAGAAGAACATTTTGAAGAAGGAAAAGAATATTTAGAAAATCATTCAACAGAAGGACAAGAATACTTTGAAGAGCATATGGAACAAGGAAAAGAATACCTTGAAGAACATGCCACTGAAGGAGAAGAATACTTCGAAGAACATATGGAACAAGGAAAAGAATACCTAGAAGAAAATTGGGAAAAAGGTTTTGATAGATTAGATAAAGAAACAGATTCAAATCTTGGTACTAATCTAAAAAAACTATACAATTCATTCAAAGATAAATATCTTAAATTTTTCAAGTAAAAATTAAAAGTATCTGATAATAGATACTTTTCTTTTTGACTAAAATAGCATAATATGATATATCTATATTAATAAAAAAATAAAGGAAGATGAATTATGCGTGAATTTTTTACAAAGTTTATTTTAACTATTTTAGCAATATTAAGTGTTATAATATTTTTAATATTTATACAAAATATCATTTATAATGGTAAACCATTCGTAACTCTAAATTATAGATTTACAATTATGGAAAATGACAATGATAAATTTCATCTTAAGAAAAATGACCTGATAATAATAAACCAAAATAATGTCAAGAAAGTAAAAGAAAAACAAGTAGTTGCCTATAAAACATCTAATGAGAAAGTAACAATAGCAAAAATAGAAATAATAAATAATAAGACAATTGAAGTTGAATTAAATGATGGAACAGTACAGTCTATTAAAAAGAAAGATTTACTAGGACCTTGTGAAATAACAGTACCAACCATTGGCAAATACATTATATATATAAGGACTTTAAAAGGTTTTCTAGTATCAATAGGTATAATTTTTGCACTTCTATTATTTATAACTTGGTTTAACAAAATAATACTTTTTATAAAAAAACTATTTACAAAAAAATATTAAGAAACTAAAAGCTACTTTTACATTGCAAAAGTAGCTTTATCCTATTTTTATAACACTAATTTTAGCATTGGTACTACCATTAAAAGATAAGTCAGTATTTCTATCGCACTTTACAACTAATGTTAAGATATCGCCAGGAGTAAGACCTGTAATTACAGTGCCATATAATCCTACAATAAAGTTGGCTGTACCTTCCCCTGAAATATCACTACCAGGAACCTTTAAACCATTATTATGAATACTTATTACAAAATGGGTATCAATATTAGGAGCAACATTTAAAAAGTAACTAATTTTATACATTCCAGATTCTTTAATATTGATAGAATTATCAGTCGTATAATCAATGTGTAATGCTGGCCCTGTAGTATCAAGAGGTATTGTTGTCTCCACTCCAGAACGTACGGAAAACTGTTGTGTAGAGCTAGAAAATCTCTCTCCATAGACGTCTAAAGTTGTACCTGGATCTCCCTTAGGACCAGGCGGACCTGCCTCACCTTTTGGACCGGTAGGACCTGTCTCACCTTTTGGACCAGGAGGACCTTCTGGACCGGGATTTCCTTGCTTACCTTCGGGACCAGGCGGACCTGCCTCACCTGTTAATCCTTGTATCCCTTGTTCTCCCTGCAAACCAGGAGGACCTACTTCACCCTTAGGACCAGGAGGACCCTGTGCACCATCCATACCAGCAACTCCTGGAGGACCTATAGGACCTTGCTTGCCGACCGGACCTTGAATCCCTTGCTCTCCCTTAATACCAGGCGGACCTTGAACACCTTGCAATCCTTGAACACCTTGTAATCCTTGCTTACCAGCAGGACCCGTCGGACCTATCATACCTGCGGGAATGACAAAATCAAATATGGCGTCTTTTTCAGTACCAGAATTAATAACCAAGGCAGATTCTCCAGGATTAGCAGTTACAGTTTTACCAATTTTTATAGAAACTGGACCATTACTTCCTCTTGGACCGGTTGGACCAGTGGGACCTAAAAAATAACACGTTTTATGCTTAGTTAAAGAACACACTTTTTCTCCTTTTGTCGTTTTAAAGTCCCTCCTTTACAATTTATATATATTTAAATAAGAATTAGTTCCAATAACTGGCGAAATAGTAACGGTCGAAGTAGAAGTAATTGACATACTAATGTTATCCATGGCAGAAAGAAAGACAATAGTACTACCAATAAAATCAGTAGTAGCCTCCGCAATAGTGTCTCTTACAATACTAGTCCCATTAATGATTTCATCATTTTGCCTAACTTCAACCGTTATATTAGCATTTTCATGTGATATTCCAGAAAAGAAATAATCAATTTTATAGTTGCCATCTTGTGTAATTGTTAAATTATTTTCAATATCAATATTAATAAGAGAACTCTCACCATTATTAGAAAGCGGAATAGCAAACGAGGTATCTGGTAATAAATTTATATTTTGCACGGAATCATCAAATTTACGTCCAAATACACTAACAGGAGAAGTACCGGGTTCACCCTTTGGACCAGTGGGACCAGGTATATAACAAATTCTTGGACTTAACATCTTTTTTTCATAACAATTATCCTCACACATTTATATCAACTCCTAGAATAATATATGCTTATAATATTGAAAATGTCCTTACTAAAAAAAACTAAGTTCTTGATAAAATACACTTGATATAGTAAAATGCAAATAAAGAGTAGAGTGATGTGAAACTTTTAAAATATTGTACTGTTGATTAAAAAAAATTAAACTGAAGCTAAAAATAGTTTCCTAAAAACGTTAGAATCAAATTATATTAATATTTATCTTAGCCTTAGTATTAAAAAAGTATAGAAAGAGGTAAAAAAATGAACGAAGAAAGTAACAATTTGCATTTAAAAAATGATGTAGAAAGTATAGAAGAAGATAGCCAAACAGAAATAGAAACACTAACAGATGATGCTCCATTGACGAAAACTCAAGAACAAGAAACAGCACTAGAGCCAATTATCGAAGAAGAAAATAATGATAATCAAGTTGCTGAAATTACATCTCAAGCAAAAGAAGATCCCGAAGCAGTAAATACTAATATTAACACTGCTGCTCCAACACAACAACAAGCTTATAATAATCAAGTATTAAAACTTGGACCCGCAAAAGAAAGAAAAAAGAAAGGACCAGTATTTACAGTTATCATGTCCTTACTTGCCTTATTATTTGTAATGATTGTTTTCTATTCCCTATATTTTACGCCAGATAGAATATTTAAAAAAACTATTGATAAATTATCAGAATACACATCAGAGACTATAGAAGAAGCCTCAGAAATATTTACCAAAGATTACAATGCTGTAGCAGCAAATTATTCATATGAATCTTCTGTAAATTATATAGGTGAAAAAATAACCTCTAAACTTGATGGAAAAGCAGGAATTGATAAGTCAAAAGGACTCATTTATTTATCATTCAATGGTGAAAATTACATAACTGGAGAATATTCAGGAACTATGCTCATTGACAATAGTAATAAATTATATCTTAGTACAGAAAACAACTTTGACAATGGTTATTATATTGATTTAACAAATGAAGAAACATCTATAAATATTAGTACAGAAACATTCAATAAAACTGCTGGTATAGCTAAAAATATATCTTATATCACTCAAAAAATAATGGATTCATCCAAAAATAGTTATGACACTAGCAAAATAGAGAAGTCTATAGAATTAAAAGAAATCAATGGTAAAAAAGTATTAACTACTAAATTAACTGATAATATTAGTGCCAAAGAAACTATAGAAATTAAAAATAAAATGATAGACATCATGAAAAAAGACGATAAATTTTTAGAATCATTTGGTTATATATTAAATGTTTACACAAAAAATGACTATGAAAAAGACGAAATGAAAGAAATGCTTGAATATTTAAAAGAAAACTCATCATATGATAGTAAAAGTATCAATTTAGTATTAAATTATTCATTAACAGGTAAACTTGTTTATGCTGAATTGAGCAGTGAAGACTATAAAATATATCTTGAACAAGATGATGGCATATATACAATAACTAAAGAAGAAAAAGGATATTACTCTGGTACAGATAAAACTGTGTATATTTATAATACTAAGGATAGCACACTTACTATTAAAAGTGATGATATGAAAATAAAAATTTCATATGAAATAGATAAAGTGTCAGATAAAGAATATAAATATGATGTAAATGCTAAGCTCAAAGGTGAAGGAATAAATATGAGCTACGGACTAAATGCAACAGTAAAGCTAGATGGAAAATTAGAAAACTTTGATACTTCTAATTGTAAAGATGTAAATACAATGACTGATGCAGAGCAAGAAGCACTTTCAGAGTTTTTGATTAGAACTTTTCCAAGTCTTTACCCAGTCACAAAGGCATTTAGAACTGCCCAAAAGAAATCATTTATAATTGAAATAGAAGATATTATACATGAAGCAACATTTGAAGCAAAGTATGATGACTCATCTAATGATATAAATGGTTATGTTACTTATAGTAATATTCCAACTTGTGAAAGTACTAGTGAAGTAACTGATGAAGATAATGATATTAATTATTCTATTACACTAGATAAAAAAGGAAATGTTTTATTATTTAGTGCTTCAAATGGAAAATTTAGTTATCAAATTAATAGTCCAGAAGGAATAGACTATTATGATATGGACATTACTATTGAAGATATTCAACATGGAAATAATTATGTTGAAGCAACGTGTACTAAATAAATAATATAAATTAATAAGGAGTGTTAAGAAAACCTCCTTATTTTTTTGACTAGTTTCTTTTATTAGTAAAAAAAATTAAGTTTCCATTGACAAACGTTCGTTTGTAAGATAATATAGTAACATGTATTAGAAGCATTATCTTAAAAAACAAATGAATTTGACAATGGGTTTTCTGCTATTTAAATAAGAAGAATGCATAGGTTTCATAAATACTATCCAAACCAGTCGGCAGTGCCGACCGAATTATTGAATGTTGATATTCTTTTAAAGAGTCGCAAAACAGTTATAAAGGAGGAATATTATGTTTAAATTACGCGCACATTATAAACCATCAGGAGATCAGCCAGAGGCAATAGAAAGATTAGTAAAAGGAATAAATGAAGGCAAGACAGAACAAGTACTTTTAGGAGCAACAGGAACTGGTAAAACTTTTACTGTTGCTAATGTTATTGCTAAAGTAAACAAGCCGACTCTAGTTTTGGCACATAATAAAACACTAGCAGGTCAACTTTATTCTGAGTTAAAAGAATTATTTCCTGAAAATAAAGTAGAGTACTTTGTATCATATTATGATTATTACCAGCCAGAAGCTTATGTTCCATCAACTGATACATATATTGAAAAAGACTCATCAATTAATGATGAAATAGATGAATTGCGTCATGCAGCAACATCAGCATTACTATCAAGAAGAGATGTCATCGTAGTTGCCTCAGTTTCATGTATTTACGGTATTGGTGAAGTAGAAGAATATAAAAATAAAATGTTAACTTTATCAGTTGGCGATAAAACAGAAAGAAATCAAGTACTAACAAAATTAGTTGATATGCTATATGAACGCAATGACTTGGATTTTAAACGTGGTACCTTCAGAGTTAGAGGAGATACACTAGAAATAATACCAGTTAATCAAAACACAACTGGCTTTAGAATAGAGTTTTTTGGTGATGAAATAGATAGAATTAGTGAAATTGATACCTTAACAGGTGCTATTATCAGTAATAAGAAAAATATCAGTATCTTTCCAGCGAGTCACTTCGTCGTTTCTGATGAAAAACTACATGCCGCGATAGAAAGAATAAAAGAAGAATTAAAAGAACGTCTTATAGAGTTGAAAAAAGAAAATAAATTAGTAGCGGCCGAGCGTCTAGAACAAAGAACTAATTATGATATAGAAATGCTAGAAGAAACAGGCTTTTGTTCAGGAATAGAAAATTATTCGGCACCAATGGCCGGTAGAAAAAAAGGCGAAACTCCAGTAACCTTAATGGATTTCTTCCCGGATGATTATCTATTAGTAGTAGAT
This sequence comes from Acidaminococcus fermentans, assembly GCA_963660495.1. Classification (GTDB taxonomy): domain Bacteria; phylum Bacillota_I; class Bacilli_A; order RF39; family UBA660; genus CAG-877. The sequence continues at coordinate 16,744 of CAVKYO010000038.1, read as the reverse complement.
GAATCACATGTAACACTTCCACAAGTTAGAGGAATGTATAATGGAGATAGGGCTAGAAAGATGAACCTTGTAGAATATGGTTTCCGTCTACCTAGTGCTTTAGATAATAGACCATTAAAATATGATGAATTTGAAAAAAAAATAAATCAAGTAATATATGTTTCCGCAACACCAGGTGACATGGAATTGGAACATACAAATAATCATTACATAGAGCAAATAATTAGACCAACTGGGCTACTTGATCCAACCGTTGAAGTTAGAAAAACAGAAGGACAAATAGATGACTTAGTCGGTGAAATAAGAGCAAGAATCGAAAAAGACGAAAGAGTCCTAGTGACAACACTAACTATTAGAATGTCAGAGGAACTAACAAACTATTTAAAAGAATTAGATATAAAAGTTGCCTATTTACACTCCGAAGTTAAAACTTTAGAAAGAATGCAAATTATTCACGACCTAAGAGCTGGAAAATACGATGTTATAGTTGGTATAAATCTATTAAGAGAAGGAATTGATATTCCGGAAGTTTCACTTATTGCTATCCTTGATGCTGATAAAGAAGGATTCTTAAGAAGTACTAGAAGTCTTATTCAAACAATAGGACGATGTGCTCGTAATGCTTCAGGGCATGTTATCATGTATGGAGATAAAATTACAGACTCTATGGAACAGGCTATATCAGAAACAGCTAGACGTAGAGCAATACAAGAAAAATATAATGAAGAACATAATATTACACCAAGTACGATCAAAAAAGAAATACGTGAAGTAATAAGTAATGTTGATACTAAAAAAGGCAAAAAGACTAAAAAACCAAGTAAGAAAGAACAGGCTTTACTTATTGAAAACATTGAAGAAGAGATGCGCGAAGCTGCTAAAAATCTTGACTTTGAAAGGGCTATGGAATTAAGAGACATACTTTTTGAAATGAAAAGTAATTAACAATATCTGTTGAAAAAAATCAAATACAAAAACTTTTTCCACAAAACCTGTTGAAAAAAATAAATTAAATACCAGGTTATTACAAATCTGGTATTTCTTGGTCTCAAAAACCAGAAATTAGTCGAAATAGAACTCTGAAAATATGCTATAATATGAAACAGGTGATTTACATGGACAAAATTATTGTTAAAGGTGCAAGAGAAAACAATTTAAAAAATATAGATATAGAACTACCTAAAAATAAACTTATCGTCATGACAGGTTTATCAGGTTCTGGAAAAAGTAGTTTAGCATTTGATACTATTTATGCTGAAGGACAAAGAAGATATGTAGAAAGCCTTTCTGCATATGCTAGACAATTTTTAGGTAATTCTGAAAAGCCAGATGTTGATAGCATAGAAGGATTGTCACCTGCTATAAGTATTGACCAAAAGACAACTTCAAATAATCCAAGATCAACCGTTGGTACTGTAACAGAAATATATGATTATCTTAGATTACTATTTTCTAGAATTGGTGTTCCGTACTGCCCTAATCATAATATTCCTATAACTTCACAAAGTGTTGAAGAAATGACTAATAAAGTTTTGGAATACAAGGAAGGAACTAAAATAATTATAATGTCTCCAGTCGTTCATGGAGAAAAAGGAACACACAAAGAATTATTTGAAAAACTTCGTAAAGAAGGATTTGTAAGAGTTCGTGTCAATGGTGAAATGTTAGACCTAAGTGATGACATTACCCTAGAAAAGAACAAAAAAGATTCTATTGATGTTGTTGTAGATAGAATAGTTTTAAAAGAAGATTCAAGAAGTAGAGTATTTGAAGCTTTAGAAATAGCAACAAAACTAGCAGAAGGAAAAGCAGTTGTACAAATACTAGGTGAAAATGCTAAAGAACTAGTCTTCTCAGAACAATTTGCCTGTCCCGAATGTGAATTTTCTTTGCCAGAATTAGAACCAAGAATATTTAGTTTCAATGCTCCGTATGGTGCTTGTCCAGACTGTAAAGGTCTAGGAATTAAATTACAAATAGATGAAGACTTAGTTATACCAGATAAAACCCTAAGTATTAATGAAGGTTGCATCAAAACTTTAAGTGATGACCAAGATGGAATTTACTATAAAAAACTAGAATGTGTATGCAAACATTATAAAATAGATATGGATAAGCCATTCGGAAAACTAAAAAAAGAAGAGCAACAAATAGTGCTACACGGAACAAATGAGCCAATTCGCTTCAATTACTCTACCAAGTCGGGTAATATAATGAATTCCGTTGACTATTATGAAGGAATAATTGATAATCTAGAAAGACGTTATATGGAAACAAGTTCTACTTGGATTAGAGATTGGCTAGAAAATTACATGGTTGAGTACGAATGTGATACTTGTAAGGGAGCTAGATTAAATGATAATGTCTTATCAGTAAAAATAGCCAAGAAAAATATTTATGAAGTAACATGTATGAGTATTAAGCAACTAGTAGACTTCTTTAAAAATCTAAAACTAACGGAGTCAGAAAAGCAAATAGCCAATTTAGTTTTAAAAGAAATAAATGAGAGACTAGCATTCTTATCAAATGTCGGTTTAGGATATTTAACCTTAAGTAGAAGTGCTGGAACATTATCAGGAGGAGAAGCACAACGTATCCGTTTAGCAACACAAATTGGTTCCCACTTAACAGGCGTATTATACGTTTTGGATGAGCCAAGTATTGGGCTTCATCAAAGAGACAATGAAAAACTAATCAACTCAATGAAAGAAATGCGGGATTTAGGAAATACCCTTATCGTTGTTGAACATGATACCGATACAATGTTAGCAGCAGACTATTTAGTAGACATTGGACCAGGTGCTGGAGATAAAGGCGGACATGTTATCGCTGCTGGTACTCCAGAAGAAGTAATGAAAAATGAAAATAGCATTACCGGACAATACTTATCAGGAAAAAAGTGTATTGAAATACCTCAAAAAAGAAGAAAAGGCACTGGAAAATATTTAAAAATTAGAGGAGCTAGCGAAAATAATTTAAAAGATATCGATGTAGATATTCCACTAGGAACACTTACTTGTATAACCGGTGTCTCAGGTTCTGGAAAGAGTACACTTATAAATGAAATATTATGTAAGGCAGTCTCTAACCAGTTATATCACTCAAAAGAAAAACCTGGAGAATACAAGAAAATATTAGGAATTGATAATATAGATAAATTAGTCGCTATATCTCAAAATCCAATTGGTAGAACTCCAAGATCAAATCCAGCAACATACACTGGAGTATTTGATGACATCAGAACACTTTTCACAACAACAAAAGAATCTAAAATGTATGGCTTCGAAAAAAATAGATTTTCTTTCAATGTAAAAGGTGGACGCTGTGAAGCTTGCCGTGGAGATGGTGTAAAGAAAATAGAAATGCACTTCTTACCAGACGTATATGTTCCATGCGAAGTATGCCATGGTACAAGGTATAATAGAGAAACTCTAAACATAAAATATAAAAATAAAAATATTGCTGAAGTACTAGATATGAGAGTAAGCGAAGCACTAGAATTCTTTGACAATATTCCAAAAATAAAAACTAAACTACAAGTATTAGAAGATGTTGGACTAGGATACATTAAATTAGGACAAAGTGCACCAACATTATCTGGCGGTGAAGCAGAAAGAGTAAAACTAGCTAAAGAACTTCAAAAAAGAGCAACTGGCAAAACGTTATTTGTTTTAGATGAGCCAACAACAGGATTACACACAGATGATATTAAGCGCTTACTTGCAATTTTACAAAAAATAGTAGATAATAATGATACAGTAGTAGTTATAGAACACAACCTAGATGTTATAAAAGTTGCTGATTACATAATAGATTTAGGACCAGAGGGAGGAGATGAAGGTGGAACAATTGTAGATAAAGGTACACCAGAACAAATTGCCAAAAATCCTAAGTCATACACAGGCCAATTTTTAGCGAAAATATTATAGAGGTGATAAAGTTGCGCTTAATTATTAAAGAAAAAAATGTAGTAAGATTAAACAAATTTATAGAATGGTTACTTTATATGATTGGTTATATAATAGTATTCATCATTGTAAGCACATTATTTAAAAGTGTTCATATCGATCAAAACCATTTCTTCTTATATTCAATCTTAATCGTATTTGTTATATATATATTAAATAAAGTACTAAAACCAATACTATTTACCATAACTATACCAATTATTGGTATAACACTAGGACTCTTTTATCCATTCATAAACTTGTTTATCTTAAAACTAGCTGACTGGATACTTGGTTCTCACTTTGATTTAACAAATATCTTTATTGCCTTTTTTGTAGCAATATTATTATCAATAATGAACTTCATAATGGAAGAAATAATAAAAAAAATAGTAAAGAGGGTAAAAATTCATGGATAGAGTAGCTGTTGATTTAGGACCAATACAAATATACTGGTATTCAATTATTATATTTATAGGTATGTTGGTAGCAAGTATATTAATATTTAAAGAAGCTAGAAAGAAAAAATTAGATGAAGATTTTCTTGTAAACTTAATTTTTAATACAATAATAATTGGCATAATCGGTGCTAGACTATACTATGTAATTTTTAATCTTCAATATTATTTAACAAATCCTATAGAGATTTTTGCAATATGGAACGGTGGTCTAGCTATTCATGGAGGTATTTTTGCTTCCTTAATATTTATAATCTTTTATTGTAAAAAACATGAAGTAAATTGCATTCAAATGCTAGATATAATCGTAGTAGGACTAATTATTGCTCAAGCAATTGGTCGCTGGGGAAATTTTGTAAATGGAGAAGCTTATGGACATATAACAACATTTAAAGAACTCCAAGCTCAAGGTGTACCAGAATTTATAATTAACAATATGTACATATTAGGAGAATATAGAGAACCAGCCTTCTTTTATGAATCAACCTGGTGCTTATCTGGATTTATCGCTATGCTAATACTAAGAAGATTCAAATATTTAAAAAGAGGACAATTAACAGGCTTTTACCTATTTTGGTATGGAACTGGAAGATTCTTTATAGAAGCTATGAGAATGGACTCATTAATGATAGGTTCTATAAAAGTAGCTCAAGTAGTATCAATAATCTTTGTTATAGCAGGTATGTTCTTATTTGTTTACAACATATTTAAAAGTACTGAAAATGATAAAAGACTATACAGTGAAGATATGGCAAAAAAAGAAGAAGAAAGTGCAATTAAATATTATCGAAAGCGAGGAGATCATTATGTATAAAAAAGTAGTAGTGCTAGGTGGCGGAACAGGAATTTCTTATCTACTAAGAGGTCTAAAAGAATTTCCAATAGATATAACAGCGGTAATAACAGTATCAGATAATGGACGTTCTACAGGTAAATTAAGAGAAGAATTTCATACTCCGGCAGTAGGCGACATCAGACGAGTTATCACTTCACTTTCTGGAATAGACGAACCAATAAAGAAAATGATGGAATATCGTTTTAATACGTCTAGTGACTTAGATGGACATGCTTTAGGAAACTTAATCCTAACAGCAATGCTTGATATAACAGGTTCTTTAAAAGATTCAATTGCTAGTTTGAGTAAATTGTTAGATGTTAAACATAAAGTTCTTCCAATATCAGAAGACTCAAGGCTAACTCTCATGGGCCAAGATGTAGATGGAAATATTATCGAGGGTGAAGCTCAAATCACAAAATCAAATAGAAAATTTGAAAAAATTTATTATAAAGAAGAGCCAAAAGTATTAGATGAAGTATTAGTTGCCTTGAAAGAAGCAGACTTAATAATATTTAGTATGGGAAGTTTATATACTTCAATTTTACCTAACATTATATGTAAAGAAGTACAAGAAGTGTTAGATAATACCAAAGCACCAATAATGTATTTATGCAACTTTGTAACTCAACCTGGTGAAACAGATGGCTATACAGTAAGTGATCATATTACCTTACTAAACAAATATTTAAATAAAAAGAAAATAGATGTTGTTATTGCAAGTAATACAAAAATAAATAAAAGTATTGCAGAAAGATATTCAACAGCAGAGCAAAAAGAACCAGTAAAAATAGATTATGAAAAGATTGAAAAATTAGGTGTTGAATTAATTGAAGATGATTTAATAGTACTAGAAGATAACATTCTAAGACATAATAGTTTAAAACTTAGTTCACTAATATTTTCATATTTAATGAGGAACTAGTATGTCATACACAGTAGAAATAAAACAAGAAATATCTTCATTATCAAGCACAAATTCTGAAATGATAGCGGAATTATCTGGATTTGTCAGAAATAATGCTTACATAAACAATGACACACTTTTTCTAACAACAGAAAATGAATTTACAATTGAAAGATTACAAAGTTTTTTTCAAAAACTATATGAAGTTGACTTAAACGTAGAAATTAAAGACAATCTAAATTTCAATAAAAAGAATCTTTATTTATTATCATTAAATCAAAAATTACCAATAATTTTAAAAGACCTTGGTTATTATGATGAAAATAATAATTATTTAGAAACACCACCAACTTATATCGTTGGTGCTAATGAAGAAATAAGGGCGTATCTTAGAGGTAGTTTTTTATGTACTGGTAGTATCAATAATCCACAAACTTCTAGATATCACATGGAATTATTAATATCAAAGCCAGGTGAAGCAGTCTTTATCCAAAAACTATTAAATATCTTTGACTTAAATGCCAAAATATTAAATAGAGAAAAAGGATATATGATATACATAAAAGAAGCTGAAAAAATCAGTGACTATATAAAAATACTAGGTGCCAATAAAGCTGTTTTATTCTTTGAAAATGCCAGAATTTATAGAGAAAAGAAGAATCAAACTAATAGACTAAATAATTGTGAACAAGCAAATATGGATAAAGTATTCTTAACCGCTGAAAAGCAATTAGAACAAATTAAAATTATTGAAGAAACTTCTGGATATGCATTATTAGATGAAAGAACAAAACAAGCTTTTGACTATCGTAAAAAATATCCCGAATCATCATTAAAAGAATTAAGTGAAATAATTACTTTAGAAACAGGAAAACCAATTACTAAATCAGGTTTAAATCATCGCTTTAGAAAAATAAAAGAATTATCCGAAAGATTAGAAAAAACAATTCAAAAAGAGAAAAGCAACTAACTTTTCTCTTTTAATATTTCTAAATTCAATTCTTTTCAGTAATGATTTTGTCAACAATTCCATACTCTAAAGCTTCTTTTGCACTTAAGTAATTATCTCTTTCGGTATCTCTTTCAATTTTTTTTAAAGACTGACCAGTATTTTTAGAAAGTATTTTATTTAATCTTTTTCTTAAACCAGTAATTCTATCAGAAGCTATTTTAATTTCAGTAGCCTGTCCCTGTAAACCAGATATTAAAGGTTGATGAATCATAACGTCGGCATTAGGCAAGATGTAACGTTTTCCCTTCTTCCCAGATGACAATAAAAATGCTCCCATACTAGCAGCAATACCCAAACAAGTAGTTGACACATCACTTTTTACAAAATTTATTGTATCATATATTGCCATTCCAGCAGATATAGATCCACCAGGAGAATTAATATAAATATTAATATCTTCACTACCAATAGAATCTAAATATAAAACTTCAGCAATTACCCGATTAGCTAAATTATCATCAATTTCTCCTGAAATAAATACAATTCTATCTTTTAATAATCTTGAAAATATATCATAACTTCTTTCACCAGACAATTCTTTTTCAATAACCATTGGAACTAAATTCATCAAATATCACCTATACATAGTATAGTGTAAAAAAAATAAAATATGCATATAATTATAGAATAAGTCATGTTATAATATTATAAAGGTAAAAAGGGTGATTAAATGATAGATACATTTGAAATAACAATTGGAAAACACAAATATCAAGTAAGTAAAGGCATAACACTAGAAGAAATAGCAAGTCAATTTCAAAGTAAATATAAGTATCCCATACTTTTAGCAAAAGTAAACAACATTTTAAAAGAGTTAACTGCACCAATAACAGATAAGTCAAATATAGAGTTTTTAGATTTAACTTCACGCGAAGGTAACAGGACTCATATTTCAGGTTTGACTTTTATTTTAGTATACGCCATAAAGAAATTGTATGGGAAAAGTGCCAATGTTGTTGTTCAACATTCTCTAGATAAAGGCATTTATATAGAAACAAACTTCCGTCTAACTTCAAGTAAACTAACTGCTATAAAAGATGAAATGAATAGAATTGTTTCTTTAGATATGCCAATAACAAAAATGACTATTGATAGATTAGAAGCTATTGAATACTATGAAAAAATAAAAGAACATGTTAAAGCGGGTGTAATGCAATATAATACAAATACTTATATAACACTATATAGATTGGGTAACTACTATGATTATTTTTATAATCTAATGCCAACTTCAACTGGAAAACTAGGTGCATTTGACTTGACTTATATCAAAGAAGATGGTTTCCTATTAAGATTTCCTACTACCTATATCCCAGATAGAATAAAAGAATATGAACCACATCCTGGTATGTTTGAAGTATTCCAAGAATATCGTGACTGGGCAAAGATTATGAAGGTAGAAAACTCAGTTGAATTAAATGAAGTAATATCAAGGGGAAAAATAAGTGACTTAATAAGAATTGATGAGACTTTACAAAGCAATAAATTATTAATGCTAGCGAAACGTATAAATGATAATAAGAAAAAAATAAGAATAGTTCTATTAGCTGGTCCATCGTCATCTGGGAAAACAACAACTTCAAGAAAACTACGTATGTTCCTACAAAGTTTTGGACTACAACCTAAAGTATTATCAATGGATGACTACTTTTTAGAAAGAGAAGATAATCCTAAAGATAAAAACGGTAATCCAGATTATGAATGCTTAGAAGCAATAGACTTGAAGCTATTCGATAGTCAACTTGGCTCATTACTTGAAGGAAAAGAAGTAACAATACCAACGTTTAACTTTGCGTTAGGCAAAAAAGAATATCGTAACAAGTTAAAGCTTGGTGAAGATGATATCATTGTCATAGAAGGGATTCACGCTATTGATCCAAAAATATTGACTAATATTCCAAGAGAAAATAAATTTAAAATTTATATTTCTGCCTTAACAGAACTTAATATGGACGAACATAATCGTGTTTCAACAACGGATAATAGATTATTGAGAAGAATAATTCGTGATAATAGAACAAGAGGATATGATGTTGAACACACACTACAATCTTGGCCAAGTGTAAGAGCAGGTGAAGAAAAATATATTTTCCCATTTCAAGATGAAGCAGATTATACTATAAATTCAGCTCTAATATATGAAATTGGTGTTTTAAAAACATATGTTGAGCCATTACTATACTCGGTTCCAAATAGTTCACCATATTATGAAGAAGCAAAAAGATTAATAAACTTTTTAAGACTTTTCTTACCTATACCAGCAGATGATATACCAGCTGACTCTATATTAAGAGAATTTATTGGAAATGGTTGTTTCCATGATTAAAGATTAATATCCATATTATATATACGGGTATTTTTTTACAATTAAAAGTGTCAAAAAAAATAGAATATATTGAAACAAAAAAAGTAAAACTATATAATGAAAATATAAGGAGGATGATAATATGATTAAAGTCGCAATAAATGGATTCGGAAGAATCGGACGTTTAGCATTTCGATTAATGGAAGAAAGTGAAGACTATGAAGTTGTCGCAATAAACGATTTAACAGATGCTGAACAATTAGCGTATTTATTAAAATATGATACTAATCATGGAAATTATCGTATTAATGAAATAACATTTGAAGGAGACTACATTATAGTAGGCGGAAGAAAAGTAAGAGTTTATGCTGAAAAAGATCCTGCTATGTTACCATGGAAAGATTTAGATATTGATGTAGTATTTGAATGTACTGGTTTATTTACATCAGATGAAAAGGCTATGGCTCATATCAGTGCTGGAGCTAAAAAAGTAATTATTTCTGCACCAGCAAAAGGAAATGTAAAAACAGTTGTTTACAATGTTAATCATGAAATATTAACAGGAGATGAACAAATTATTTCAGCAGCAAGTTGTACTACAAACTGTCTAGCACCAGTAGTAAATGTTATTGACAAAGTTTTTGGTATAGAAAAAGGTTATATGACAACAGTTCATGCCTATACTAATGATCAAGCTACTTTAGATGTCGCTCATAAAAAAGGAATAAAAGCTCGTCGTGGAAGAGCCTGTGGTGCAAACATTGTTCCAGCATCAACTGGAGCAGCTTCAGCTATTGGAAAAGTATGTCCAAATCTAGAAGGAAAACTAGCTGGTGTTGCGATGAGAGTTCCTGTCACAACAGGTTCAGTAGTAGACCTAGTATTAGAATTGAAGAAGAATACAACAGTAGAAGAAGTAAACAAAGCTTTAAAAGATGCTACTAATGAAACTCTTGAATATACAGATGACCCTATCGTATCAAGCGATGTTATTGGTAGAAGATGCGGTTCAGTAGTAGATGGTTTATCTACTAACATATTAGAAGTAGATGGAAAACAATTACTAAAAGTAGTAGCTTGGTATGATAATGAAATGGGCTACACTGCTCAAATGGTAAGAACAGCTAAATACTTAATGGAAAAGTAAAAAAATATGGTATCTTTTCTTTGACAGTTGCTGCATGAAAAAGCTTGCATTCCCTTTATTTATAAGGTTTTTCAAGCTTTTAAAATTCTGCGTACTATGTTTTTTTATAGTGAGAAATTTCAACTGTAACAAAAAAATAAAAATGATAATTTTTCAAGAACAAGTTAATACTTTTACAATAAATTAGCAATTTTGTATTAATGAAATTTTTACAATACTCGTATTTTCGCACAATTTTAAATGCTGTGAAAAAACTTAAAAAATAGTACGAAACTTTTAAAATTATAAAAAACCTAGAAAAATAAGGGATAAGGAGCGTTTTTTATATCACAAATGTCAAAGATGGGAGTGCTTTAAACTACTTAAATAAATTAAAAGAAGCAGAAAAACAAATTGTTGAAAGTGTTGCACAAGCTTACAATACTCAAGATACAGATATTTCTAGTAATCTTGCATCAGATACAAGCAAATTAAATGTTTAGTAAAATGTAAAAAAGAAGGCAACTTCTTTTTTTTTACGAGGAAAAATGCTATACTTTATATGAAATAAGGAGGATTAGCCTATGAAAACTATAAAAGATATTAATATAGAAGGAAAGAAAGTAATAATTAGATGTGATTTTAATGTGCCTATTAAAGATGGAAAAATAATTGATGATACTAGAATTAAAGCTAGTTTAAAAACTATTAATTATTGTCTGAAACATAATGCTAAAGTTATACTTTTATCACACCTTGGTAGAGTAAAAGAAGAAGCAGATTTAAAGAAAAATGACCTAGCTCCAGTTGCGACTCGTCTAAGTGAATTATTAGATAAAAAAGTAACATTTGTTAATGCTACAAGAGGTCAAGCTGTAGAAGATGCTATTTCTAATATGAAAGAAAAAGATATTGTTCTACTTCAAAACACTAGATATGAAGATTTAGCTGGTAAAAAGGAAAGTTCTAATGATGAAGAACTTGGTAAATACTGGGCTTCTCTTGGCGAAGTATTTATTAATGATGCCTTTGGTACAATACATAGAGCCCATGCTTCCAATGTTGGTATCGCAAGTAAATTACCTAATGATTCAGCCTTCGGCTTCCTAATTGAAGAAGAATTAAATGCCTTAAGTGAATTAAATAGTCCCGAACATCCATTTATTGTAATATTAGGCGGTGCAAAAGTTGCCGACAAGATAGGTGTAATTGAAAATCTAGTTACTAAAGCTGATAAGATATTAATCGCTGGTGGAATGGCATTTACATTCTTAAAAGCTGAAGGATACGAAGTTGGAAACTCAATAGTTGATCAAGAGAGTCTAGACTTCTGTACAGAAATGTTAAAGAATCATTCAGAAAAGATAGTTTTACCAGTTGATGTTAAAGCAACAACAGAATATTCAAATGATACACCAATTAAAATTAAGGACATAACCGAACTTGAATATAATGAATTAGGTTTAGACATTGGTCCAAAAACAACAGAATTATATGAAAATTATTTAAAAGATGCTAAAATAGTAGTATGTAATGGACCTTTAGGTGTCTATGAATTTGAAAATTATCAAGAAGGAACAAAAGAAATTTTAAAATACCTTGTTGATAATAATATAAAAGCTATTTTAGGCGGTGGTGATATTGTAGCTGCTGCTGCAACTTTAGGATATAAAGATAAAGTATATCATGCCTCTACTGGAGGAGGAGCAACTCTTGAATATCTAGAAGGAAAGAAATTACCAGGAATTGAAGTAATAAAGTAGGTGACTTCTTATGGCGAAAAAAAGCCTTTTAATAGCAAATCCTTATGATAACAAGCATATTGAACTTATCAAAAATTATGAAACTGCGTCATTTCAAGACCATGGAGTATCACACACCATAGAAACTACAAAGGATAAGTATACAGAATCCGGCTATAATGATTACGTAAGAACTTCAAATGAAGTAGAACAATTTCTATTTCTTGAAGAAGATTCTACCCTAATATCAGGCTGTATGATTGACTGTTATAAAGACATAAAGTCTTGCTATTTAACACTTCTCCCTTCAAAGAATGAGAGTACTAAAAAGATGATGTTACAAGCAATTACCTCATATGCCATAAAAAGTTTAGGAATGGAAGAAGTGTTTATAAATATTAACAGTTCCGATACCAAAACAGCACTAGCAATACTTGAATCAGGCTTTGAAGACCTAGGGGAAGATAATGGTACTAATATTTATTTAGTTGATAAAGACAGCTATCTTGCTAAGGAAGGACTATTAGATGGAAACAATAAAAAACATTAAAAAAAACAGTATAATTTTATTAATAATTACTATAATAGTACTCTTTTTACTTTTAAAAGATAATCTAGAAAGTATAGTCGTAACACTATCTAAAATAAATATCTTGTATCTTTTAATAGCTATATTACTATATTTTATATATATCATTTCAAAAGCATATATAATATATAAAAGTGTCAATGAAAAAGACAAATTAACTTTTAAAGAGGCTATAAAACATAATATAATAACTCAGTTTTTTAATGGTATAACTCCATTTTCTACAGGTGGACAACCAATGGAAGTATATATGATAGCTGAACATGGAATAAAAGTAAGTAAAGCAACCAGTGTCACAATAGAAAACTTCATATTTTATCAAACTGCACTAGTCATATATGGCATCATAGCTGTAGCTTGTAATTGGATGTTTAATCTTTTCCCAAAAGTAGCTCTACTTCAACATTTAGTGCTTTTAGGATTCATAGTAAATGTAATTGTAGCTGTATCACTATATATTATAATGTTATCTAAAACTATAACTAGCAAAGTATCTAATTGGATAATTACATTTCTAGGTAAAATAAAGATCATAAAGAATGTCTCAAAAGCAAAGAAATGTTGGGATGAAAAGTTGGAAGAGTTTCATAATGTTTCAAAAGACCTATTAGGAAAAAGAAAGCTTCTTATTTTTGGAGTATTTATAAACTTGATAAGCTTAACTTGCCTATATATAATTCCACTATTTATTATGTATGGTCTTCATGATTTTACTAGTTTAAATCCAATGACCGCCATAACTTCATCTGCTTATGTCCTAATAGTAGGTTCATTTGTACCAATTCCAGGAGCTTCAGGTGGAATAGAATACAGCTTTATAAAATTCTTTGGCAACTTTATGCCAACAGTATTATTAAATACTCTACTAATTGTTTGGCGCTTTATAACATACTATTTTGGTATGATTTTAGGAGGTTTCTTATTTAGTACTGAAAAGGAGAATGATTAAATATGCGAATAGGTTTATTTACAGATTCATATCCTCCATATATAAATGGAGTATCAACAAGTGTCGCAATGCTAAAAAAAGCATTAGAAAAAAAAGGACACACGGTCTATGTCGTTACTGTTAGTGATAACGCCTTAAAATATGAATATGATGAAGAAGAACGAGTTGTGAGAGTTCCAGGAATTCCAGTAGGTATTTATGATTATCGCCTTAGTAGAATCTATCCTTTAACGATGATTAATACTATGAAAAACTGGAAATTAGATATAATTCATTCCCATACAGAATTTGGTATAGGTATACTAGCACGTCTATTAGCTAAACAATTTGATATACCATTAGTTCACACATATCATACTTTATATGAAGACTATACTCACTATATAACACATGGCTACTTTGAAAAGTCCAGCAAAAAAATAGTTGAATACCTAACAAAGTTTTATTGTGATAAAACAGCACATGAACTTATTGTTCCAACAAATAAAATATATAAACTATTTAAAGAAAAATATGAGTTTACAAAAAATATTCATATAGTACCAACCGGAATAGAAGTAGAACGTTTTTACACAGAAAATGTGGATAAAAGTTATGTCCAAACTTTAAAGAGAAAATTAAACATTCAAAAGAAAGACTTTGTTATATTATTTGTAGGAAGACTAGCTTCAGAAAAAAACGTTGAGTTTTTATTAAATGCTCACAAAAAAATAGTTGAAAAACATTCTAATATAAAATTAGTTATTGTAGGGGACGGTCCGGATAAAGAAAATTATGAACAACTTGCAACTAATTTAGGTATAAGTAAAAATGTTATATTTACTGGAAAAGCAGCTTGGGAAGAAATGCCATTCTATTACCATTGTGCCGATGTTTTCGCAACAGCATCAACCACCGAAACTCAAGGTCTAACAGTTATAGAAGCCATGGCTGCAAGTGTTGTGCCATTGTGTATAAAAGATGAATCTTTTTTAGGGACAGTTACTAATGAATTAAATGGTCTCATATTTGAGACAGAAAAAGAATATATTGAAAAAGTATTAATGCTATATACTGATAGATCTATGCTAGAAAAATATGATAATCAAGCTAGAATTCAAGCTGAACACTGTAGTTCTGCAAACTATGCTGAAAGAGTCTTAGAAGTGTATAAAAGAGCTCTTATTGATAAAGAAAATGAAGACAGGTTCGGTATAATATCAAAGATAACCAAGAAAATAAGAAAGGAATAATATGATAGTAGCACTTAATAATAAATGTCATTTAACAAAAGATGAATTTACTTTATATAAAGAAGAATTAAAAAATCTAAAACATAAAAATACAAAAGTAATTTTGTTTCCTTCCAATATTTATTTATCTAATAGTATAGAAGGAATACCATTTGGTAGTCAAAATGTTAGCGCCTACGGAAAAGGTCCCTACACTGGTGAAGTATCTGCTGAGCAGTTAAAGTCGCTTGGTGTAAAATACTCTCTTGTAGGACATAGTGAAAGACGAAATTTATTTTGTGAAACATCTGAAGACTTAAACAGAAAAATAACACAATTAATAGCTAATGACATTACACCAATATTATGTGTTGGTGAGAGTGAAAAAACAAATGCAAAAGAAGAAGTTATTATAAGCGACTTAAAAGAATCTTTCTTCGAATTAACAAATGAAGAAATTGAAAAAATAATTATTGCATATGAGCCGACCTGGTCCATTGGTACAGGAATAATACCATCTGGCCAAGAGATAAAAGAAGTAGTTAATCATATAAAAAAGTACTATCCTAACAATTTAATTTTATACGGTGGCAGTGTCAATGACGAAAATGTAGAAGCACTAGATAAAGAAAATATTGTTGATGGATATCTCATTGGTAGATTAAGTTTACACCTAGATAAAATACAATTACTCATTGAAAAAATAGAAAATTAGACAAATTAGACACTTTCGACAAAAGTTGTCTTTTTTTTGCCTATCAATTTATCGAAGTATGTTATATAATTAAAATGCGTGGTAGTATATGAGAGGAGAAAAGATGGAAAAAACACGTTTATTAATCATTGAAGACAACAAAAGTTTAGTTGAAATGATTAAGGAATATTTTAGTGATAATGCTGATATAAATGTAACTTTAACAGCATACGATGGAGCAGAAGGAATGTTACTAGTCGATAAAAAGAAAGATGAGTATGACATAATATTGTTAGATTTAATTATGCCTATCAAGGATGGAATTGCTGTATTAGAACATATGAAAAAGAAGGAAATAGATAAAGATGTTATTATCCTAACTTCATATAATGCACAGGATATGATTAGAAAAGTGTCAGAAATGGGAGTAAGCTATTTTATTTTAAAACCATTCGAACTAACTGACTTAGAGAAAAGAATAATTGAATTAAGAGAGGGAACAAAGTTCGCTGGCAAAAGTATTGACTTGTATCATAATAACTTACAAAAATCAATTACTAATACATTACACGAATTAGGTGTACCATCTCACATAAAGGGTTATCAATATATTCGTGAAGGTATAACTTTAGTCTATGAAAAGCCAGAATTAGTAGGCGGCATAACAAAAGAATTATATCCAGAAATAGCTAAACGATATGAAACAACGGTATCACGAGTTGAAAGAGCAATAAGACATGCTATCGAAGTTAGTTGGAACAGAGGTAATTGGCAACTAATGGAAGATATTTTCGGACATAGCGTAGATATTGATAAAGCAAAACCAACCAATTCAGAATTTATAGTTACCGTAGCAGACAAACTACGTTTAGAATTTAATAAAGTAGCAACAAACAATTAAGTCCTATTTACAGGTAACTATTCAGACATATAATTCAAAAAAAATAAGAAAGTAGTATAAATATGCTG
>CAVKYO010000037.1:0-27604 GCA_963660495.1 Acidaminococcus fermentans | reverse complement strand
AGAAAAAATTTATAAAGTTTTGTATAGGAAATACTTGACTTTATTATGAGAGGAGGTAGATATATATGAGAATTAGAACTTTTATTATAAAGGTTTTAAGATACACATGTATCATTTTATTGCTCCTTACCTTACTGGTAATGACTATAAAAAAATAGACACTCTTAGTTAGAGTGTGTAAATGTCAATCTCTTTTTGGACAAAAATGGCAATTTCAAAGTTGGACACTTTTTAATGTTTTGAAATAGATAAAAATCTATTTTTTTTGAGTGCTCTCAAGCTGTTCTATTTTATCTTTTATCCTATATGAATTGCCAGTTATATTAATTATATGAGAATGATGTAATAATCTATCTAGTATTGCATTCGCTAGTGTATTATCACTAAACATTTCTCCCCATTTGCTAAATGTCATATTTGTTGTTATTATGGTTGATCTTTTCTCATATCTTTTGGCTATCAATTGAAATAATAAATTTGCTCCTTGTTTATCTACTGGTAAATAGCCTATTTCGTCTATTATTAATAATTCATATCTACAAAAATGTTTTATTCTATTTTCTAATTTATTTTCAAAATGTGCTTTATTTAACTGTGTTATTAAATCATGACAACTTATAAAATATACTGAATATCTTTTTTTTTGCTGCTGTTATTCCTATTGCTGTAGCCAAGTGTGTCTTTCCGACACCACTTGATCCTACAAACAATATGTTTTCATGTTTTTCTAAAAATCTTAAAGTATTTAAATCTTCTATTTTAGTTTTATCAACCGATGGTTGATAATCAAAATCAAAATCTTTTAATTCTTTTTCATAAGGAAAAGCTGATACAGTTATTTGAATTTTTGAAGCTCTTTCATCTCTATATTCTATTTCTTTATTAGTTAACTCTAAAAATGCTTTTTGAAATGGTATTTTTTTATTTGTTATTTCTTCTAAATAATTTGGCAAAAAGCTTCTCATTTTTTCTAATTTTAATACTTCCAAATTATTTAACAAGTTATTATATTCATTCATTTATTTTTACTCCTAACAATTTATCTTTCTTTTTTAATTCTAATTGCTTATATTTTTCTTTTTTTACTTCATCTACCTCTTTATACTAAGATAACGTATTTATTGTTAAAAGTAAAGTGTAAGAAAAAAGCACTATCTTTTGATAATGCCTTTTAACTAACTTCTAGTTCAATATTATTACCATTTTTAGTATCTAATATAAACTGATAATCCTTGTTATTTATAGTAGCTTTTTTATCTGTTAAACTTCTTCTTAGATTATCATTTAATTCTGAGAAGTCAGTTAAATTAGATTTAGTAGTAATAAATATTGAATAAGTACCCTTTTCTAATTTACTTATATCTATTGTAGCGTCATACCAAGCTCTTGTTTTATCTAAGTTATCAGATTCTGGTAAAGCTACTTTATAAAGTCCATTAGTTATACTTCCTAAGTCAAATGTATAAGTCTTTAATGTTTCTTTGTTCTCAAATACGATCTTTCTTTCTACTTTTGATAGTGTTGATAGATTCATACCATATGAGTAAGAAGCACCTTTTATGTGTAAATTATTATTAATAAATTCTAATGTTCTCCATACATCAAATTGATTGTAATAGCTACCAACATCTTTCATAGGTTGATCATCTCTAACATATAAAGTTACAGCTGATGTTTTATTACCATAGTTGTTCTTGATATTTACTGTTTTATCATCTGTTTCATACCCAGTTATTTCTGTTTTATATAACTTGTTATTTACAAGTACTTTAGAATATGTTTTATCTGACTCAGCTTGTACATACATTATATAGTTAGCATTTGGTAATTTTTCTACATCAATATTTATATAGAACCAAGCATGTGTATAAGTATAATTATCTGTTACTGTTATTGGTCTTTTTATATCAGATAAATCAGTTATTCTAGTAGCTTTTTGAGTGTATGTATTACCTGATTCATCTTCAAATATTACTTTGTATGTTATATTTTCATTTAAAGTATTATTCATACCATTTACAGTTAAATAACCTCTTAGTTGTAATTTATTATCTACTTCTTTTAAATAGTCAAAGTAGAAGTTACCAGAAGTCTCTATTAATTTCTTGTCTGTTACAGTTACTTTTATTTCTTTTGTTACTGTATCTTTATAACTATCTGTTACTTCATAAACTACTTTGTACTCTCCTACTTTAGTAATATCTACAGTTGTTTCTTTTACTATTAATTTATCTGTTATGTCACCATCTTCTGGATCAAGTACTTCTACATTTTCTTTTTCATCAAACTCTTCATTTAAATAGATAGTTTTGTCAGATGCGTTTATTGTAGGTAATTGATTAGCAACTACTGTAACATTTATTGTTGTTACTACGGCTTGATTGTAACTATCTGTTGCTTGATATGTTACTTGATATGTACCTAGTTCTTTTGTATTTACATTGTTTGTTAGAACAACTACATCTAATTTTCCATCTTCTTCATCCGTTGCTTCTACATCTTGTTTTGGTTCAAAGTCATAACCTTTTGTTATTACTTTATCTTTAGCAGTTATAACTGGTTTTTTATTTTCTGTTACTGTTATAGTAATTGTTTTTTCTACAGAAGCATTTTTACTGTCTGTTACTTGATATGTTACTTGGTATGTTCCTACTTTATCGATATCTAAGTTTGATGATTTTACTTTTACTTCTAATTTTCCATCTTCTTTATCAGTTCCTTCTACACCGTCTAGTAGATTTATTTTTGTACCTTGGACAATACTTTTATCAACAGCTTTTATTTCTGGAACAGTATTTTCCACAGTTACTGTTGATAGTGTAAATGTAGCATCTTCTGTTTTAGCTAGTGTCCAGCCATACGAATTATTATTAGTAGATAAGCTTACTGGTACTTTATACCATAATTGTCCTGATACTTCTTTTTTCTCTAGTATTGGTACATATGCTTTATCGTACAATCCTGATATTTTAGTAGCTTCAGTATCTTCTGTAACAGAGTTCACCCAGGTATAATAGTTTCCTGTTGTTGACATTGTTACATATGCATATTCAGCACTTATAAAATTAATTGTATCTGCTGGTACCCAGTCTTTTTGACTATAGAAATAATCAGAGGTTACTAAGTATGATACTACTTTCTTGTTACTGTCATATGCTGTTGCATAAACCATGACATATTTTCCGTTTAAAAGAGCTTGTCCTTTTTGAGTTTCTAATGATGAGTCATAATAATAGTTAGTATCTTTTGTCGTAATAGCAACCTTTGGCGTAAATGTATTACCTGCATCATATAAATCATATGTATAATTAGTGTCTGAATATTCTGGTACTGATGTTGGAGCAATATAACCATTTTTACCTGTATTAATTTTCTTTACATAGGCTGCTGGTACATATACATAACTATTCCAGTTATAGTCTCCTGATGAGATTATGTTAAAGTTTGAATCAAGGTTAAAGTCACTCATTATTTTGTACCAAGTTGTGTTACCATAGACTGATTGTCCTTGTTTTTCACCTACTATTACTAGAGCATCTTCAGCTTCTGGATAAGTATAAATATATTTTGAAGTACTAGTAGCATCTGAGTAAGTAGCTGTTGGACCTGTTACGACACCTAATTGATAATAATTATAATCTTGCAGACCTTTTGATTTATCAAAACTATAGTAATTAGCAGCCATTTTTTCACTCCAGTAAGTGTCTGATGCATATTTTACATTCATACCAGTTCCTTTGTCACCGAATTGTGGACCAAAGTAACGCCAATCTGTTGGATCAGCATAACCATAGGTTACCCAGCCTGATGCATATCCTAAAATACTTGATGGAAATGTTGCATACCAGTCTGAATCTTGATATGGATTAGAGTCTACGGCATTAAGTCCAAAACCATTGTTTTTTTCTATTGATATTCTGCTTCTTCCATTACCAGTTTCATTTCTACTTAAGCTTAATGAAAGTAGTGCATTTACCCCATACTTTTCTTGAGCATAATAGAAGTATTCTCCTGTTTGATATAGTCTTGAACCTTTATTAGTTATTCCATTTACGTATTTTCCATAGGCATCTTTTGTAATACTTAGGTTATTTCTAATGTATTCATTTATGTTTTTACTTGAGTATACTGTCTTAGTATGATTTGATAAGTACATATAATAATTATAATATGGATTGTTTTTGTTTACTGAGCTATTATATGTATTATTTTTATAGTCTTTTACTAGTGTTTTTATATCTTTATAAAAATAGTGTCCATCAAAACTGTAATAGGTTCCAACTGCTAACATGTCTGGTTTAGGACCTATAATACTTCCTCTACTACCTGTATAATATTCTTGTATTTTATTTACATAGTTATGTTTTATATAGTCAGCTGTTACTGTATATGAACTAGATGACTTTATCCAAGTTATTGGTACTACTTCATATGCTTCTTGACTTACCCAGGATGTACTATTACCTATTCTTACTTTAGCAACCCAGACTCCTTTAGTACTGTTATACTCTGTTTCTAGTAATACTCCATCTACTCCTCCATATAGGGAACCTGTATCCATATAAGTTAATTTATTTTTTAAAGCTGATTCACGATAGAAATAAGTTATAGCGGTTGGATTAACACTCATATCTAAAAGTCCTACATTACAATCTAGTATTTTAGTTACACCATCTACCTTGGTCATTATTGCTAAATCATCTGCTCCGTTATTTACCATGAAATTTTTAGCTTCGGCATAAGTATTATGACAACTAACAGTATCTATTACACCATCAGTATGAAAACCAGCTACTTCATAATTGCCACATAAAGATCGATATTTATAGTCAGATGATGAAAATGCTTTTACGTTACTTGGTATTAATATGAAGGTAGACACAATAAAAATTGTAAAAATAATTAGTTTTTTCATTATTTGCCTCCTTCCTATTTTATCAATTATATTATATCAGTTATATAGTTATTTCTTAAGTTTTTTAAACTGTTTTTAGTATTTTTTTACAATGATTTGACAAATATTTTAATATTAATTGTAAAGTGTAAATCTGCTTTACGGTTTTATCATTACTTTTTTCTATTCCTTGATATCTTGGCTGTTTTTGGATATAATATTAGTTGTATACTTTAGCAATTTATTTGGAGGTTTATTATGAGTAAAGACAGAGAAAAGAAGAAAAGACCGATTTTGAAAATTGTACTACTTATTTTAACAATTTTATCTTTATTAAGTAGTTGCTTTGCTATATACGAGATATTTTCATTACAGTCTATTGAAAATATGATTAGATACATTGTTATTGGTGTACTGGCATTGATTGATTTAATTATTATTTTTAAAACTAAGAGTATTTTTAAGAAGAGACCTAAGAAGAAACATTCTAAGCGAATTGGATATATTATTTTTATGGTTTTATATACATTGATTTGTGCTTTTGTTGGAATTGTTATTTTTTATTTATACGGTAAGTTAAGTAATATGAATAAATCTCAAATTACTTATTCTTCTAGTATTGTTGTTATGGCTAGTAGTGAAGCTAAAGAGATTAATGATATTGTTGACTTTAAAATAGGTGTTTTGGATGATTCTAATAAAAAGTCGCCTGATGGATACATTATTCCTCAAGAAATTATTAAGGATAATAAATTGTATGATGAAAATGAAATAGTTGATTATTCTGACTATCAGTCTATGATTACTGATTTATATGCTAATGAAGTAGATGCTGTTATATTACCTACTGATTATACTTCAATGTTTATGACTATTACTGGATATGAATCTATTGAGACTGATACTAAAATTGTTTTGACTAAGGAAAAGAAAATGAAAAAGTCAGCAACTTCTTCTGTTGAAACTGAGTCAACTGGTAAAAATATTACTGAACCTTTTACGATTTTACTTATGGGAATTGATTCTACGGATGAAGTTTTATCTAAGAATGCTGTTGCGAATGGTGATACGTTAATAGTTGTTACTTTTAATCCTAAAACATTGAATGCTACTATGTTATCTATTCCAAGAGATAGTTATGTACCTATTGCTTGTTGGTCTAGTAAGGCTGAAAATAAAATTACTCATGCTGCGGCATATGGTAATGATTGTATGATGAATACTATTGAAAATTATTTGGGTATTAATATTGATTATTATGCTAAGATTAATTTTAAGGGTCTTGTTAAATTAGTTAATGCTGTTGATGGTGTTGAGATAAATGTTGAACAAACTTTATGTACTGATGATTCTTCACGTGGTGGTCAGGTATGTATTAATCCAGGTTTACAGACTTTGGATGGTGAACAGGCTTTGGTATATGCTAGAAATAGAAAGGCTTTAGTTAATGGTGACTTTGGTCGTAATCAGCATCAACAAGAAATTGTAATGGCTCTTGCTAATAAGGTTAAAACTATTTCTAGTGTTGGTAAATTTATGGAAATATTAGATACTGTTTCTAATAGTTTGGATACAAATTTAACTACTCAACAGATGTTATCATTCTATAATATTGCGAAAGATATAGTTAAGAGAAGTTTATCTTCTAATGAAGCTGATATAATTAATATTCAACAGTTATATTTAGCGGGAAACAGTCAAATGATATATGATGAAAGAATGAGAATGGTACTTTACAATTACATTCCTAATGAAAATAGTCGTAAGGATATAGTTCAAGCTATGAAGGAAAACTTAGAGTTAGCTGAGCATACACCTATTACAGAATTTAGTTTTTCAATAAATGAAACTTATGAAAAAGAAGTTATTGGTAAAGGTCCTTATAAGACTTCTAGTCTATATAAGTTATTACCTAGTTTCATAGGTTATACTGAGCAACAAGCTAGAAGTGTTGCTAGTCAATATGGTGTTAAAGTAACGTTTGATGGTGATGATTCTGGTGTTGTTGTTTCACAGAGTTATCCTCAATCTAAGAGAATTGATTTAATTAATGGTAGTGTTGTATTAACACTTAAGGATAGCAGTAAAAAGGATACTACTAGTAAAGATGATGATAAGGAAACTGATACTGATAAGGATACTAAAAAGGATGATGATTCTAAGAAAGATACCGATTCTGAAAAAGATACTGATAAAGATACTGATGATGACAAAACAAATAATGAATAAAACTATTCTATTTTGAATAGTTTTTTTATTTTAGTTTTTATTATTTCTAGCTTTATGTACTACATTGATATTTTCTTCTAAGCATTCTTTTGTCTTGATGAAGTGTTTCTTCTGATAAATCTGTTAATATAATTCAATACTTTCCATATTATCTTTTTTTGTTTTCTTTAGTCATAAAACGCGACTAGGTATATATTTTATTTGTATGGGTAGCATATTCAGTATCACTTTAAATTCTAAGATACCTGTCATAATACTTTTTTCTATCAAAGCCTTTAGAAAAAGTTTTTACATTAATTCTTTTTTGCTCAATAATAGCTTAACCATACTTTTCTATATATTAAAAGGTTCACATTTTCTTGTGAACCTTTTTTTAATTTAACTCTACTAAATATAGCTTTTTACCATCATGAACAAATATTAATGTTGCTTCTTTTTGATAGTCAGAGAATGACTCATCAGTATAAGTCCAAGTTACTTTAACACTATAAGCTTCTTCATCAATAGTTTCACCATAGGTAAAAGTTGTTTGTTCTACACTTTCTACTGTTACTGTATCTACTTCTGGTAAACTTTGTGTTCTGTTATTATAGATATTACTTTCAACATATTTGTAATATGTATTTTCAGCATTTTCTAAGAAGTTATTCAAGGCTGTCGGATGAACTATATCTACTCCACCAACGTCTGTCTTAGCTGTTTTATCATCTAATGAATAGAAGTCTACTATAAACATTTCTGCTAATTTAGAAGCATATTTTTCATAATCTACTTCTTTTTCTTCTAAAATTTCAGCTAGTTCTTTAAATAAGCTTTGGTACTTTTTACTTTTATTATCTTTTAAGACATAGTCATATTCTTTTATTGTATTTAATACTTTAGCTTCTTTAACAGTTGGTGTTCCGAAAAACTTTTTATAGCCAAGGAAGGCTAATACTCCTACAACTATTATTAATAGTACTATGAGAATAATTTTAAATTTCTTTTTTAGTTTCATATTATTTTCCTTCCTCAGTTTGATTTTTTAAAGCCTCGTTTTCTTCTTCTTTAGCAAGAAGATCAAATACTATTATGTCATTTGATACATCTAATAATGCATTTGTATACTCAGTATTTGCTTTTATTTCAGCTTCACTAATGGCCTCACCATTTAATGATAAGTACTCTACTTTTTGACTGTTATAATAGGCTTTATTAGTTACCCAGTTACCATTAGGGAAACATACTATATTACTACCTAGTACATTGAAAATATCATGTCCTAACTGGTATTCATTGTAGAAACCAAACATGTTTCCTAAAGTTGGCATAGCATCATACATACCCATAACTTCTGTTATTTCTTTATTGTATTTAGTACCAGCCATGTCTTTACTCCAGATGATAAATGGTACTTTTCTTCCTAATTCATATTGGTATGAGTCATACTCTTTATAGTTTGGATCTTCTTTATCTAAAAGTGAATCTGTTTCTTTATCATAGTTATATAATAAGTTATATTCTTTTCTTGGTAATCTAGCATCATGGTCTCCATATAATACTACTATTGTGTTATCTAGTAGTCCAGCTGCATCTAAGTCTTCAAATAATTGACCTAGTGCACTATCAGCATAATGAACTGATTTGAAATAGTTACCTAGTTTAGTACCTTCCATATATGGATAACTTATTTCTTCTGTAGTACCATCTTCATTAGTAACTGTTTCTTTAATGTCTACATCAAATTCACCGTACTTATCTGTTTCTGAGAATGGTGTATGATTTGTTAACATAATCATTAATCCATACCAGTTTTCATATTTTTCATTTATTTCTTGTAGTTTAGGAATTGACTGTTTAAAGAAGTCTTTATCTGAAAGTCCTAGACCTATTGTTGTTTCTGGTGTTACGACATAGTCTGTTTTACTATAGAATTTTTCATAACCTAAACTTTTATGCATTGCTCGTCTATTCCAAAAGTCTGCATTATTAGCATGCATACTAAATGTATAATATCCTTTTTGAGCTAGTAGTTTTGGTATAGAATTATATGTTCTATTTGAATATGATACAAATGCTGTTCCGGATTTAGTTGGCATTAATGATGTTGAAAAAGTTAGTTCTGTATCAGAACTTGTTCCTACACTAACTTGAGAATAGTAATTAGAAAAATACATTCCTTCACTAGCTAGTTTATTTAGAGTAGGACTTACTTCTTCTCCATTAAATTCTAATCCTATAACATTATTTTGCATACTTTCAGCGTGGATTACTAGGATATTTTTACCTTCAAATATACCAGTGTATTCATTTGTTTTAGCGTCTTCTCTAGAAGCAAAATAATCATTGAAGTTTTTCTTTGCTTTATCGTAGCCAAACATGGAATTTAGTTTTGGCTGAAGCGAAGTAATTAGGTCATTACTTTGATAAATATAAATACCGAAACGCATAACTATATATTCTTTGTTCCATTGTTTTATAAATCTTGTAACATCAAGTGATGTTAGTGTTACAATGAATAAACCTAATACAGCTGCTCCTGATATAAGAGTTTTTGTCATTCTCTTTTTACGCTCTGACTTTACTTCTACTTTTTTATAGTAGTTCTTCTTCTTTAATTTAAGATGAACAAATATTAATGCCATAGGTCCTATTACGTATACTAGGTCTTTTAATTGTAAGACATTTTCTACAACGGCATCACCTACATCACCAATGTATTGGGTAAGAGATATCATTGATACTGATGCAAAAGATGAATAGAATGTATAATATACTGAATTTATCATACATATTGCACTTAGGAAAATATCTAAAATTAGATAATATGTAAATCTATTTTTAGGATGGCATAAGTAGCCAAAGGAACCTAAAATTAAGATTACTGCTAAATCACCCATGATAGCTTTTATTGATAAGTAGTTAGCTACTGAATGTATACAAAAATAACGTAACATAGTAGCGTTTATTAAGCAAGTAATTACATATGTTAAAAATAGTTTATTATTATTTATATATTTACTTACTAAGTGATTTTTTCTAATTTTTTTTATGTCTGAAATTATTTTATCTTTAGTTTTTTTAACTCTATATTTTATTCTCTTCATATTTATAACCTCACTAGAATATATTATAGCATTGTCATTATTTTTTTTCAATCTATTGAAAAAAAAGCCTATATGGTTTACGGCTTTTCAATATTTTGTTTATTTTTATAACTACCGGCATTTATTACTAATCCTAAAACGAATATGTATGATAGCATATATACCCAAAGTAGTAAGATAATTATATTGGAAATACTGCCATAAAAAATATCGTATTTTGTAAATGTATCTAAGTAAAATGAATATATTTCTGAACATATTATCCAACTTATTGTTGTGAATACTGCTCCTTTTGTCGCACTATTACCTTCTATTTCTTCGTCTGGAGCAATTATATAAATAAGTTTTATATTTAAATATATAATTATTATACATAACGGATATTTTAGTAGTCTATATATTCTATATAGTATTTCTGTTGTAGTACTGTTGTCAAAACTTGTTTTTAATATATTAAATATTGTGTCACCAAAGACTGGTACTATTAATAGGAAAAACAATATTTCTACTAATATAACAGTCATTAAAATTGCTTTGGTCCTACGTCTTAGAATGTCTTTTGGTGTTATTTTGTATATTTCATTTGACGCTATTATTATGGCATGTGTACCGTTTGATGCTAGTATAAATGCTGAAAAGAAGAAGATTCCTATGTTAAAGTTTAGTCCTTTTCCGGATACGATACTATGTATAAAGTCTTCTACTCCTTCTGGGATGGAAACTCCTAGTGCTTCTTTTATAACGTCTGGTGAAATTGAAAATTTAGAGGCTAAGGCTCCTATTAAAGCTATAATAGGAATTAAGGACATAACAAAGAAAAAAGCGAGATGTCCGGGTAATATTCTCATCTCAGGTCTTTTGATTATTTCACTTGCTTTTTTTATAAAACCCTTTGCTCGCTCCATTTTTTATCAACCTCTTATTTTAAATCTTCTTTGTTCGCTATCATTTGTAGAGTTGCCTCATTTATAGCGTCATCTAATGTTTTTATTTTGTCTAGAATCATACTATAGCCGATGGCTGCTCCAAATTCATGTGGTAAGTTTTTCATTTCTTTTGCTATTTTTTTAGTATATGTTTCTACTTGTCTTTCACTATATCCTACTAAGTATACTAAGAATTCATTTCCATCAGTACGGATAATTTCACTATTTTCTAACTGAGTATTTACAAGTATTCCGGCAGCTTTGATGATTAGTTGATCTCCTTCTTCGTGACCGAAGTTATCATTAACGTATTTAACGTTATTTAAGTCAACCATTACAATGGCTTGTGGATAAACTTTGCACTCTTCCCATTCTGGTACTTTGGCATTTAAGTAGTTTCTATTTTTTAGTGAAGTTAACATATCCGTATATTTATGTCTTTCACTAGTTTTAACTTTCTTTACTTTACGTTTTCTCTTATATAGTAAGTAAATTGCTAGTAATATTATTAATGGTACAAAGACGATTATTAATACTATTGTGTAAACTTGTTGGAATGTTGAATCTTCTAGTATTGAGGCATGAAGATTTTCTATTCCAGCATTACGATAATTATAATATGAATTAGTATTGATAATATAATTGAATAAGTCATAGAATGCTTCATTGTTCTTCTTTACCATGAACTTATAATCATTTAACATTGTATCCATATATAATAAGTTAAACTTTTTAAATTTTGTTGTTTGATAATTATTATAGATTTCTCTATCTAGTACTATCATTTTATTTCCAGCTTTAGATAGTAATTTATCTATATCATTATATCCCGTAATATTAGCACGTGAGTTTGTTTGAAAATAGTTATATAATGAGTCTTCTTTTAACATAACTATATCTTGTCCTTTTAGACTTTCAAATGAATTAACTATATGATTATCTTTTTGATAACCTAGTACTACGTATTGTTCTACAAAGGTAGATAATGTAGCATAGTACTTATCATTGTTATAGTTATAGTAATCAAAGTATACATCTATTTCTCCTGAGTCTATTGCTTTTTGTAACTCATCTTTTGTTTTATATTCTTTGTATTTAAAATTAATATCTGCTAGTCTTGATATTCTATCGATATATTCGCCAGCTATACCTGCTAGTTTTCCATTTACTAATACTTCATAAGGGTTATTAGTTACAAATCCATAGGTATAATCTTTTGATACAAGGGATGATTTTGTTTTAGCACTTAGATTATTTTTTAATAAATAGTAGTCTAAATATGCTTCATTGTATTCTTTTGTATACTCTGTTAGACGCCATTTATTATAGTACTTTGTAACTATTTTATTTAATTCTTTATTATTATCACTTAGAGTTAAGACTATTTGTTTTTTCATTTCTGTTAAGTAATAATTAATATAGTACTTGTCTTTTTCAATGGTATAGTCTAAATACATTATATTAGGCACTACGATCATATTTACTTCATCATTATCTAAAGCTTTATATAATTCAGTAATATCTTTATAAGTCTTGTATGATAAGTTATTTCCACCCTTTAGGTAGTAACTTATTTCTTCTGCATCTTCTTCGAAAACTCCAAAGATAGTGTTACGCATATCTTTAGTACTATTGATTCTTTCGTATTCTTTTCCTACGACAATATAGTTATCATTAAATAGGAATAAGTTTTTATCTTTTAATTTGGCATCATTATCTAGTATTTCAATTCTAAAGCTATCTGTTGTTGGAGTTGAACTTTTTAGGTATGGAATTCTATTAAACTCAATACCAACGTTTTTTTCAAAGTCATCTAAGAATTTGAATATTACTCCTTCGCCAGATAAGCCGTATAATGGATAGTCATTAACAACTTCAAAGTCATATGTTTTATCTTTATTTTTCTCGACCCAGCGTTTTTCACTTATAGTTAGAGTTGTTGTTTTATCTTCTTTATTGTAGTGTCTATATACTATAACAAAGACAATACTCGCTATAATAACTGGGATTAAAAATATTAGAAACTTTTTTTTCATTCGGCACTTCCTGTTCTATCTTTAGTCCAAGTTAAATTTTCTAACTTGTGATGTTTATAGCCAATGATTGGAAATTCATCTGACTCTTTTTCTTTTGTTACAAATACTTGAAAATCGTAGTATTCTTTTTGTTTTGTTTCAAATGCTTCAAGTGACTTGGTACCAATTTCTTTAGCAACGTCTAATGATACTTCGGCATCTACTGTTATTATTATTTCGACAGTTTTACCTGAAACTCTAGCAGTTGCATCTACTATAGGTTGGTCTTTCAAAGTTGTTTTTACTTTCTTTAATTGTGAGTCAGTAATTTTTACCTTTTCAATACCATCTAATCTATCACCATAAAGAGCATTTCCTGTGTTTGAAAAGAAGGCTATTTTTATAGGTATTAATAATATTACAAATAATAGAAATATTCCTATTACGATAAATGTTTTCTTATTTTTCTTTACATATTTCATATCATCACATCCTAGTATTTTTATTATACACCATCAATTATTCTTTTTCAATTGTGAATTACTGTAGTTCTTCTGTTAAAATATCCATGGCTAGTTTAGGATTAGCACTACCCTTTGTTTCTTTCATTACTTGGCCCATAAGATATTTTATAGCACGGTCATGTCCTGACTTATAGTCATTAACACTTTCTTCGTTTTCAGAAACTATTTTTTTGATTATTTCTCTTAAGGCATTATCATCTTTTATGTTTTCTATTCCAGATTCTTTAATAATATCAGAAATTGATTTATCTTCTTCTAGAATTCTATCTAAAATATCTTTTAAATTCTTACTACTTAGAGTGGAATCATCTAATTTAGAAATTAATTCTAAGAAACGAGATGTTGTTAGGGTTGTTTCTGTGATACTTTTTTCATTTTTATTAAGGTATGCAGAAATGTCTCCTAATAGAAGATTACTTGCTATTTTAAAGTTAGTATCTTCATTTAATAATAAGTTGAAATAATCTGATAATGGTTTATTTTGAATTAGTTTTTTAGCGTTTGATTCTGTTACACCTTTAGAAATATAAATTTCTTTTCTTTCATCAGGTAACATTTCAATTGTCTTTTTAACTTCTTCTATCATTTCATCTGTAAGATAAAGATATGGAATATCTGGTTCTGGGAAGTAACGATAATCATTTCCAGTTTCTTTTACACGCATTAATACGGTATCACCAAGTTTATCGTCATAACGTCTAGTTTGTTCTTGGAATGTTTCATTAGCGTCTAGTAATTTACTTTGACGAATTATTTCTTTTTCGATACTTAAACCAACGTTAGAAATAGAACCAATGTTTTTAATTTCACATTTTGTACCGAATGGATCTTCTTCATTTTTTCTTATTGAGACATTGGCATCACATCTCATAGAACCTTCTTCCATTTTACAGTCACTTATACCTGTGTAGAATAATAGTTCTTTTAATTTTTCTAAGTATAATTTAGCTTCTTTAGAATTACTAATACATGGTTTAGTAACTATTTCGATTAATGGAACACCAGCTCTATTAAAGTCTAGTAATGTCTTATCGCCACGATGGGTACTTTTACAAGTATCTTCTTCTATATGCATTTCTTCTATTTCTATTTTCTTTTTTGTACCATCAACTTCTATTTCAACATAACCATCATAGCCAATTGGTGTTCTAGACTGAGTTATTTGGAAGTTTTTTGGATTATCTGGATAAAAGTAGTTTTTACGATCGAAGTGCATTACTTTTCTTATTTTACAATTTAGTACTGTTGCGGCTTTAATAGCTAAATTGATAACTTCTTCATTAACGGTTGGCAATGTTCCTGGATAACCTAAGTCAATAACATTTGTTAAGGAATTAGCCATTTGTCCATATCCGTTTAGGGAGTTTGAAAAGATTTTTGTATTTGTTTTTAATTCTACATGAACTTCAATACCAATGGTTGGAATATAATTAGTCATTCTTTTCACTCTCCTTATTGTTAGGATTTAAATCTAGATTAAGTTCTTTTTCAATAAAACTAGCTAGTTGATATATTTTTGCTTCATCAAATGGGCTTCCTATTATTTGCATACCAATTGGTAATTTATCTTTATTAAATCCAATTGGTAAACTTAGTCCGGGAAGACCAGCCATGTTTACTGGTATGGTTAGAACATCATCCATAAATGATTTTATAGCGTCGTCTAATCCTTTATCTAATTCATAGGCTACAGTTGTATTGTTTGGTCCTATTACTAGGTCATAGTTTTTAAATGTTTCTAGGAAACTTTTACGCATATCATCTCTTATTTCTAGAGCTTTGTTGTAGTAAACTTTGGCATTTTTTCCAGATAATAAATAACTACCTATCATGATACGTCTTTTTACTTCGGCACCAAAGCCTATCTTTCTTGTTTTTAAGTATAGGTCTTCTATATCTTTTGGATTATTATAGCTGTATCCATAGCGAATACCATCAAATCTAGCTAAGTTTGAACTAGCTTCGCCCATGGCGATAATTTGATATAATGGGACAGCTTTATCTATATAGTTAATATCAACGTAATCGATAGTACAATTATTTTTCTTTAATAATTCAATTACACTATTTAATTTATCTTTTATTTCTTGGTCTACAGCGTCACTTACATAAAAGTTAGGAATTGCTATTTTTAGGCCAGAAATATCTTTTCCTATTAGTCTAGTAAAGTCTTCATCTGTTTCTACTGATGTTAAGTCTTTTTCACTTTTTCCACAGATAGTGTTTAAAAGTACAGCGTTTTCATAAACATTTTTAGTCATTGGTCCGATTTGATCAAGACTTGATCCAAAGGCAATTAGTCCATAACGAGATACACGACCATAGGTTGGCTTTAAGCCGACTATTCCACAGAAAGATGCAGGTTGTCTAATTGAGCCACCTGTGTCTGAACCTAAAGCGAATGGTATCATTCTTTTACTAACTGCGGCTGCATTTCCACCAGATGAACCTCCTGGAACTCTATCTTCATTCCATGGATTTTTTACTGGTCCAAAGTATGATGTTCTATTTGATGAGCCCATGGCAAACTCGTCCATGTTTGTTTTACCAATGATAATCATATTGGCTTTCTTAACTCTTTCAATAACATCAGCATCATATATAGGATCAAAGTTTTCTAACATTTTAGAAGCTGCTGTTGTACGTAATCCTTTAGTAATAATATTATCTTTTATAGCTATTGGAATACCAAATGTTAAAGAATCTACTTCTTTTCCTTCTAATTCTTCAGCTTGTTTTAAGGCTTCTTCTTTATTTAAAGTAATGAAACAATTTAAGTCTTTATCTTTTTCTATTCTTTCAAATGACTCTAAAACTAAGTCTTTTGGTGTTATTTTCTTTTCTTTTAATAACTTATTAATTTCTACTAATGATAAATCTAAATAATTATGCACTCATACCACCCTTTTCACCTATTACTGCTGGAACTGAAATGTAGTTTCCATTGTGTCTTGGAGCATTTTTTAATACTTCTTTTGGATTTAACATTTCGCCTTCTTTGTCAGCACGTAATGTACATTTATTTTCAGTTGGACATATTAACATGTCTTCATCATAAAGTTTTACTTCGTTTATTTTTTCTATTTCGTTTAGTATTTGTTTTAATTTTACTTGATACATTGCTAATTCTTCATCATCAATTTCAATTCTGGCCAGTTTAGCAACATGCATAACCTCTTCTTTAGTTAATTTATCTTCCATAAGGGTGCCTCCTTTAACTTTTTTATTATATCATGGATATGTTGATATGTAAATTTATCATTTTCCTTATTAAGCAAAAACAAATGCCTTTTAGCACTTGTTATTTTATTCTGCGAAACAGTTATTAATGTATAATCTATTAGGATTCTTTTTATCTTTTACTTTGAAGTCATATGCTGTTCCTATAACAGTGATGTTATCATCTTTTTCATATTCTTTTATAGTTGCATCTTTTGCCATTTTACAAACGATGTTTAAGGTATATGAACCATCTGGGTCTGTATAGCCAAAGGTAAGTGTTTTATTTTTCTTATTATAGCTTTTATAAGTACCAGTTATTCTTAAGAATTTAGTATTGTATTTTTCATAGGCTTTTACTGTATCATTTTTGTATTCGATAGCTAAGTCTATTGAATCTACTTCTGTTGGTTCAACTGAATATTTTAAAGCCCATGAACCTATTACAGTATCTCTTCTACCTTGTATTTGATTATATTTAATAACTTTATAACCTAGACCAGTATATACTTTAGTACCACCATCTTTATATTGAGCAGTCTTTATTGCAAAATATGGTCCAGTGTTATATCTTGATACACTTATAACGTCTATTGTTACCATTATCATTAAAATGATTAGTACGTAGAATATGATATTGATTATCTTGGTTATTTTTTTAGGATCTTTTATAGATTTTTCGTCTTCTTCATCCTCAAGATAATCTTCATCAAAATCATTTTCTTCATTTATATCGATAGTTTCTTCATTTGAACTGTTACTTTCTTCGTCTTCATAAAGCACTTCATCATATTCTTCTATATTTTTTAATAAAGATTCATCCTCAACTGTTTCATAGTCTTCATAATCTTCTATTTTAATTTTTTTCTTTCTCATACGGGTATCACCTACTCCTTGAATTTCGTGGCATTATAATACCATTTTTTTGTTAAATAGTCAAGTTTTTGTATAATCCTGGCTATACTAAAAAGGTATTATAGTTGTGTTATTTTTTTATAATAGACTAGCCTAATTTTCAAATTAGAAACCAAATAAAAACTGGAACTTTTCATTCCAGCTTTACTTAGTATATTTTTAATTATTTGTTTATATTAACCTAACTTTTCTTTGAATTCTTCTTCTGTCCAGATAGGAATACCTAGTTCTTTAGCTTTATCATATTTACTACCAGGATTTTCTCCAACAATTACAACTGATGTCTTTTTAGAAACAGAGCTTGAAGTTTTTCCACCAAGGGACTCTATTTTTTCTGTGGCTTCTTCTCTTGTGAATAACGTTAGAGAACCTGTTAGGACAAATGTCTTGTCTTTAAATTCATCATTTTCTTCTACTTCTTGTCCTAAATATTTAGTATTAATACCAAGGTCTATCAGTTCATCTACTATAGCTCTTCTATGGGAATCATTGAAGTATTCAACTATGCTTTTCGCAATTATTGAGCCAATGTCTGGAATACTAGTTAATTCTTCTTCCGATGAAGACATTAGGGAAGCTAAATCTTTGTAGCGTTTTGCGAGAAGTTTAGCTGTTTTTGCCCCTACATGTGGAATTCCTAAACCAAACAATAATCTTTCTAGAGAATTCTTTTTACTTTCTTCTATAGCGTTTAATAAATTAGTTACTGATTTATCTCCATAGCCTTCTAGTCGTATTAAATCTTGTTCATGATCTTTTAAGGAATATATATCAGCAATTGTAGCGATGAAATGGAAATTATAAAAATCTTCCATAATTCTATCACCTAGTCCATCTATATTCATGGCATCACGTGAAGCAAAATGAATTAATTCTTCAATACTTCTAGCTGGGCATTTTTTATTTGGACAATAATAATCTACTTGTCCTTCTTTTTTTACTAAAGGTGTATTGCACATAGGACAAGTAGTAATCATTTCAAAATCTTTTTCTTCACCTGTACGTCTTTCTTTTTTTACTTCTACTACTTCTGGTATAACATCTCCAGCTTTTCTTATTGAAACTATATCACCTATTTTTAAATCTTTTTCATTTACATAATCTTCATTGTGAAGTGTTGCTCGTGAGATAGTTGAACCGGCTACTATAACTGGTTCTAGAACTGCATTAGGTGTTATTTGTCCTGTTCTTCCTACTGTAAAAATTATATCTGTTAATTTAGTTAAAACTTCTTCAGCGGGAAATTTATAGGCTGTTGCCCATTTTGGATACTTGGCAGTGTAGCCTAGTTTTTGTTGTTGATCGATACTATTTACTTTTATAACAACACCATCGATATCATAAGGAAGACTGGCTCTTTCTTTACCTTTTTCTTCTATATACTCAAGGGCTTCATTAATATTTTTTACAACTCGGTTATTAGGATTCATTTTAAAGCCTAGTTTTCTCATGTATTCAAGGGCTTCTTCATGAGTATGAAGTCCATAATCCAATGGATCTGGTAAATGATAGATGAAATTATCTAGTTTACGTTCAGCAGCTACTTTTGAATCTAATTGTCTAATTGAGCCAGCTGCGGCATTACGACAATTTTGAAGTAATGGTTGATTTTTCTTCTTACGTTCTTCATTTAATCTCTCTAAAGTTTTTTTATTCATGAATATTTCGCCACGCACTTCAATATCAATATTTTCTTTTAGTTTTAATGGAATTACTTTTATGGTTTTAGCATTATGAGTAATATCTTCACCTGTTGTACCATCACCTCTTGTTGCGGCACGAACTAATTTTCCATTTTCATATAGTAGTGAAACAGAAAGTCCATCTATTTTTAACTCACAAACATATTCAGGTGTAATTCCTTCTTTTTTTATTCTTTCATCAAAAGCTAAAACTTCACTTTCTGAGAAAACATCGCTTAAGGACATCATTGGTATTTTATGAGTGACTTTATTAAAACCTTCTATTATTTTTCCACCAGCGTGTTGTGTTGGTGAATCATCTCTCACCCAGTCTGGATGTGCAGCTTCTATTTCTTCTAGTTCTCTAAAGTATTTATCATATTCTTGGTCGGTAATAGTTGGATTATCTAGAGTATGATAATTGTAATCAGCCTCATTAATAATATCAATTAATTCATTCATTCTTTCTTGCATAAATAGTCTCCTTTTTTATTTTTGTACTCGGTATTGGTATATTCGGTTTCCTACTTTGATATTTGCTTTATTATCAATAAAAACATTGTTATTACGATCTGTTATTCTTATTCCATCTTCTTCTTTTTTAATATGTGCATCTTGTTCGAATACAAAGCCTTCTAATGAATATAGTTTTGCGAATAGTATTTGTTTTTCTTTTTCGACTTCGGATATTTGTCCTTGGTTATATTGAGTTCTTGCTTTATTTATTTTTATTCCGGCAATAGTTTGTCTTGCTTCAGCAAATACTCTATACGCTTTAGACCTTGTTGGTCTTCTACCTTCTGTTAAAGTGTCTAGTCTAGCTACTAAATTATTTACAACTTGCTCTGAGCAATATTTACTTAACTCATTTATTAGTCCTTTTAAGTCTGAATTAAAATATAGTTCTTCCATTTTACTAGAACCGATGATGTCTTCTATTCCTCTTGCTATTATCTTGTCATCATCATAATAAATACTATCTCTTTGAATAAAATATTTACAATTCAAATATTCTGTATAACCTTCATTAATGCATTCACCGGTAATTATTTCGCCTAAGTCTTTTCCTTGACATAATCCAGTAAATACAATATCCTCAGGTGTAACTTTAGAGCTTGCTAGATGTAAGAGTTCGTGAAATAAAATGTCTCTTCCATTATTATCAGACATTAAAGCTATTTCATTAGATTCTGGATAAAAGAGCCCTTCATTACTTCTTCCAAGTAGCCTTTTTATAGTTGTAATGATAGTACTCTTTTTTTCGGTAATAATTAAGTCTTTAATGTTTCTATAAAATGATGAAATATCACAGTGACTGCCAAAATTTTCTCTAAGAATACTTTCAAATTCTAATACTATTTGATCATAATCTTTAAATCCTAAATATTCATTTAAGTGATACTTTTTACTTGCTAGTACTGGAGAATCTAAAATTTCACCTTTTAATTTAACTCTTTTTAACTTGGCTTTTTCTGGGATATTATAAGCAATTCTTCTTAGTAGAAATTTATCAATGTTATCTTCAAGTTTTTCCATATTCAATCACCAGTTTCTTTATGTATATTGTAACATAAAATACTTTTGTTTCATAGAAAAACAAGTCTAAATTGACTTGCTTGTTGTAATTATTTTTCCCATAAATTTGAAGGATATTCTTTTTCATCAACTAGTCTTTTTAAAGCTATTTTTACACTTTCAGCATCTTCTTTATATGTTACTCCATACCAAGCTGCTGTTGTTTCTAAAACTGTTACTGTAGCATAGTTATCTTCTATTGTTTCAAATAATACATCTGGAATTAAGTATTCACATTTTTCTAAGTTATCCTTGTTCTTTTCAAAAAATTCTGGGAATTTTTTTTCAATATATGGGAAAATACTTGGTGTAAATAGCATTAAATTCATTGATACTTTGTCATCTGGTGATACAACAAATTCTTCTTCTCCTGATAATGGTTTGGCAACTAATTGTCCATCTATTTTTTCTATGACACTTTCTGTTATTTTAGTAAGAGAGCCGTTTTCTACTTGGCATACTCCTCTTTTTACGGAACCATTTTCTGTAAGTGTATTTTTGACAAGATAACTTACTAAACCGTATGAATATGGTTCTTTATCTTCTACATTCTCCAAAAAGTCAGAGGCTTTTTGATAAGCATCTTTTCCATAGAAATCATCAGCATTGATAATGGCGAATGGTTCATGTATTTTATCTTTACAGCAAAGAATAGCGTGTGCTGTTCCTAGAGGCTTTACTCTTTCCTCTGGTACTGTACAACCTTCTGGTAAGTTATCATTTTTTTGGAAACAGTATTCTACATTAATATATGGTTCTACTCTTTTTCCAATGGTTTCTTTGAATACATCATAATTTTCTTCTTTTATTAAGAAAACTATTTTAGTAAATCCCGCTTTAATAGCGTCATATACTGAGTAATCAATAATAAACTCTCCATTTGGTCCTAGAGGTGTTATTTGCTTTAACCCTCCAAATCTGCTACCCATACCGGCAGCTAAAATAAGCAATGTTTTTTCTTTCATAATTTTCTCCTCTTTTTTATTACTAATTAACTTTCGATAATTTTTTATGATTCTTCATCAATTTTTTAATACCATGTGGATGTTTAAAAGCAACACTTACTAGGGTAGAAGTTACTTCTACTACTTTACCAGTTCCAAATGTTTCGTGATATACATAGTCTCCTACTTTATAATCAACTTCCTCTTCTCTAAACATTTCTGTTGTATCAATTTTTTCTTCTTTTTTAGGTAGTTCTTCTTCTTTTACATTTGTTTCTAGAAGTCCCGGATTTATTTCACTCATGAAACGACTAACTGGATTTACTTGTTCTTTACCGAAGAATGTTCTGTGACGGGCATTTACTAGATGTAGATTATCTTTTGCTCTGGTAATGGCTACATAACAAAGTCTTCTTTCTTCTTCTAAGGCCATATTCTCCATAAGTGAATTCATATGTGGGAATATTCCTTCTTCCATACCAATGACAAATACATTATCAAACTCTAATCCTTTTACAGAATGAACTGTCATTAAACTTATACGATTTGGATCGTCTTTATATTCCTCAACATCACTAATTAAACTTATTTCTAATAAGAAATCTTCTAATGATATTAGACCTTCTTTTTCTTCAAAGGCTTTAGTGATAGACTTAAACTCTTCTAAGTTTTCTAGTCTTACTTCTGATTCTAGACTTTGTTCGCTTTCTAGTTCTTTTTTCATACCAGAAGCATCTAGTACTTTATCAATTAACTCTGTTAAAGTTAAATCTTCAGCTACTATTTTTAGTTTTTCAATAGTATTTTTAAATTCTAACTCTTTACCAGAATTAATAGCGTCATATATACTTATTCCTTCTTCATCAGCTTTAGAAGTTAAATTTTCAATAGTCTTTAGACCAATTCCGCGTTTTGGTGTATTAATTACTCTTAAAAGACTTATATTATCTTTAGAATTATGAATAAGACGAAGGTAAGCAATTAAATCTTTTATTTCTTTACGAGAATAGAAATAGAAACTTCCAATAACACGATATGGTAGATTTTCTTTTAACATTTCTTCTTCTACTACACGTGACTGGGCATTTGTTCTATAAAGAATAGCAATATCTTTATACTCTGTTCCTCTATTTACTAATTCTTTTATTTTTCTAATAACATATTGTGCTTCATCTCTTTCATTATAAGCACGATAATATTTTATCTTTTCACCCTGTCCTCTATCAGTCCATAGTTTCTTATCTTTTCTTTGACTATTATTTTTTATTACTTGATTAGCAGCATCTAGAATAGTACTTGTTGAACGATAGTTTTGTTCTAAAAGAATTGTTTTAGCGTCAGGATAGTCTTTTTCAAAGTTTAAAATGTTTTTGTAATTAGCTCCTCTAAAACTATAAATACTTTGTGAGTCATCTCCAACACAAGTTATACGTCTATTTTTTTCACTAATAAGTTTTGTTAAGATGTATTGTGCTTGATTAGTATCTTGGTACTCATCTATTAAAATGTATTGATATAAATCTTGATATCTTTCTAGTACATCTGGATTTTCCTTAAATAGTTTTATTGGTAGTAATAATAAATCATCAAAGTCTACTGAGTTGTTTCGATATAATTTATCCTCATATTTTTCATATATTTTATGGATTACTTGTTCATAGTCACTAACAGCATATCTTTCGTAAGCTTTAGCAGAAATCATTTCGTTTTTACAACTACTTATTTTATTTCTGATGGCTTTAGGATTATATACTTTTGGATCATATCCTAAGTCTTTTATTATTTTTTTTACTACAGTTAATGAATCATCACTATCCATAATAACAAAGTTTCTGTCATAACCTAATAATTCAAAATTTTCTCTTAATAGTTTTAAACCAAAGCTATGAAATGTTGAAACTTGTATTTTTTTAGCAACATCACCAAGCATAGCATATAGTCTATCTTTCATTTCTTTTGCGGCTTTATTTGTGAAAGTGATTGCTAGAACATTGTATGGAGTAGCATATTTTTCTTCAATTAAATAAGCTATCTTAGTAGTTAATGTTTTAGTTTTACCAGCACCTGCTCCGGCTATTATTAGAAGAGGTCCGTCATTATATAATACGGCTTCTTTTTGTTTGTCATTTAAATTATCTATATTCATCTTTTTACCTACTTCCTATTTACATTATATCCTATATTTTTAGTTTAGGCAAACAGGTGAAAAGAAAAAGATATAATACTTAGAAATGATATTATATCTTTTATGTTAATGGTTAGACTAGTTGCTACTGGTGTCAACTATATAAGGATTTGTCATAGAGCCATCACCTGATATGTATTCAGTTTTTGGTTTTAAGGAAATGGCAGGTCTTACTCCTAAACTATTTGAAACTGCTTTATCTGCACCTGTGCCATTTTCATCAATTGAACGCAGCCCAATAAATGAACTAAAATATAATGGAGTTCCTATCCAGTATTGTTGACTAGAACCTATGGCTTTACTATTTGCTAAAAGGTTTAGTTCGGCATTTGTCAATAATCCGACTGGGTAAGTCAACTTAGCTTTAGAGTTTGATAAACTAAACTTATCAGTTTCATTTGTACAAGTTAATTTATTACTTGAATAAAACTCTTTAAATTTCATACTTTTAGCTATATTACCAGATGAACTCCATCCAGCTAAAGAATTGGTACTTCTTTCATTACAGAATGTTGTATCTTCCAGATAATTTGTGTAATTAGTCATATATTTTTTGTACCAAGCATCGATTGCGTCTTTTATAGTTGAATTAGTAGTATTAACATCATCTGCATATAACATTTCATTTATTGCGTCTTCTATACTCTTTCCAAGGGAAAGACTAATATAGTAAACTGATGTACCTGGTATATGATATAGATAATTAATATTTTCACATTCTCCAGATAAATCAAAACAAGTATAATGGTGAGTATTCAGACTTTCTTTATTAGTACTATCTAAGTAATTCCAAAAAGTTACTGTATCATCACTTAATTTATATTTTCCATTTTCATAAGTAAAACCAGAAGCATATTTATAGTTATTTTCAGATGACAAATAATTATATGAAACGTTAGAAACACTTGTAACATATTGGGCACCATAGTTTAAACCTTCCATTTCATAAATGTATTTGTTAGATAAATCACTATAATTATCATACCAAGTTGTCGGATCAATTGTTTTAACTTCTTCACCTGTATAGTAGTAGCCATCTTCTTCTGTGCAACTATCGCTGTAGTAAATTGTATTATTTTTTATGTAATTTTCTAATGTTTGACCAGAGGTAAGTTCTATATAATATATTTTTTCATCGACTACTTTTACTACATAATATATTTTTGTTAATGA
The DNA here is from genome assembly GCA_963660495.1 of Acidaminococcus fermentans. Taxonomy (GTDB): domain Bacteria; phylum Bacillota_I; class Bacilli_A; order RF39; family UBA660; genus CAG-877. Next base: position 2,237 of record CAVKYO010000037.1, on the reverse strand, counting down.
TGATTCTTTTGATGTTAGAAATGTATATTTTCCCTCTGCTGATGTTGCTTCTAGTGTTGAAGGATTAGTTAATGTATAGTATCCAGTTTCACTATAATCATATGTATCTGAATAGTAGTATGAAGTTGTTCCTGTTGTTTCCTTTAATACCGTTTTAGTAGTTGGTGTTCTTGCCTCTCTTTTATAAATTGTATTATACATATAACCAGCATATCCTGGTGAATCATAGTTAATGTTATATGGGACTTTACCTATATTTGAGTAATGTGCTTCACTATTTATTTTAATCGTATTTCCAGTATTTGCAGTACTATTTATGGAATTAACATAATACAAATTTTGACATGTTGCAGTTGAACTAGTTAATTTACAGGTATATTTGTTTAATAAATCCTGAGATTTTACATTTGAACTTCCAGCTTGCATAAGTGTTCCAGATAGTTTGAAAGTTTTATTTGCTGAGTCGTATTCATAGTCAGTTCCATAATAATAATTTTGATTTAGAAAGATAAGTTGTGAATTAGCGTCATAATTATATCCTACATGATTTTCTCTATCAGCACCACAGGCTCCATTTGAATCAGGCTCTCCATTATAAATCATTTTTACTCCAGCGGTATCCGTTGTTCTTATCATTTGCCAACAAAATCCAGCAAATATGACATTGTTTTTATTGTTTATTTCTTTTCCTTCAGAAGTTGTTGTTGCATAATAATGATAAATTGACTTTGTTCCAGAGGAAGAGATAGAGTCTTGATGTTCATTAGTGTATTCTTTTGCTAGTCCTCCTGACGTTGCTTCTTCTTGTAGTACTTTATAAAGTGTTGCACTTTCTTTTACTGTACCTGATTGTGATTTACTTAGTCCTAACTTTGACCAGGTTGCTTTTATGGTTACATTTTCTTCTGGCATTATAAAATTATCGTCATTTATTTTAGTTATATTTTTATTAGCAATTACCCATCCTTTAAATTGATAACCAAAACAAGTAGGAATACTATTTGATAAGGTAATAGTATCAAATACATAGTATCTATTAGATGTTGGTATATTTGAAACTGTACATGTAACTGGTGCATTATCTTCATAAGTTACTGTATAATAGTTAGATAATATTGGTGTTAAAGCAGATTCAATACTTTCACTTGTTGTTTCTATTTTTGAAGTGATTTTTTCGCTTGTATTTGTTTCATATAAATTCATTATTTCTTGATATTCATTATTTAAATTGATATCAATAGTTAATTTTCTTTCACTACCAGATTCATAATCATTTATATTCCATGTAACTTTATTATCTGTGGTATTAACTTCTCCTGCGTCTGTATTTATATTTGAAATGTTAAAATATTTATTATTGACTATGTCTTCAATTTTAAAATTATCATATGATATAGTTCCAAACATAGCTCTATGTAGTACATTTTTCATATTATCTTTATTAGCTACATATTGTTTGTCACTTATATTTTTAATGGCTTCTAAAACTTCTTCACCTGTTTCATATTGTATTGCACTGATATTTAAATAGCTATATTTATTTTTTAAGTATTCATATTGAACTAATTCATTAGGTGTATCAACTGTAGGTTTACCATCGGTTAGAAATACTACTGATAATTTTTTAGTATCATCATAGGTATATTCTTCTAGCATATTGTCTATTTTTATTAAGGCTTGATAGTAATTTGTATTACCTGTTGCTTCTATATTATTAATTAAGTTTGAAATAACTTCTATGTCGCTAGTAAAATTTGATAATATTGTGGCGGTATCGTTAAAACTAACTAATGCTACTTTATTAGTGTTTTCATCATTTTTTAGTTCTGTTAAAACTTCTCTTATGTTGTTTTTTATTTCATCAATGTCGCCTGAGTACATAGAGGCTGAATTATCAATAACAAGTATTATGTCTCTATCTTTATTATCATTTTTTTCAATACTTTCAACGTTAAAAGTAATTCTTGCTTTATTTTTGCTTAGCCAGGTAGCTTGTTTAGTCACTTTCCATGAACCCGGTTCATTTTTATCATAATTTAGATTAACTGATTTTATTTCGATAAATTTTACTGGTACAGTTGATGCGAATGAAGAAGATACAAAGACTATTAAAAGTCCTATCAAAATGATAGAACTTAGTATGACTTTTTTATTTTTTAGAAGTTTGGCACAATTAATACGTCTGTCTGTCTGTCTGTCTGTCTGTCTGTCTGTCTGTCTGTCTGTCTGTCTGTCTG
>CAVKYO010000036.1:0-54087 GCA_963660495.1 Acidaminococcus fermentans | reverse complement strand
AGAGCAATTTCTATAATTACTCTTCATTTTTGCGTGCTATAGTCTGAATAGTTACATTTACAGGACTTTTTTCATTCCTAAAGCCTTGACTAAACAAAAATAAAAAAGTATACTTAATTTATAAAATATGTGTGGAGGTAACAATTTATGGAACGAAAAATAGAAGAATTTTTTAAAAAATGGCAAAAAGATATAATAAGAAAGCCATTAATACTATATGGACCTAAGCAAATTGGTAAAACATTTGCCGTACTAAATTTTGGAAAAAAAGAATATAAAAATGTTGTTTACTTCAATACGGAAAATAATGATGAAATAATAGAATTATTTGTCAAGGAAAAAAATATAGATAAAATCATCTTAAATTTATCTTTAACCTCTGATGAAACAATATTAAAAGAAGATACTTTAATTGTTTTAGATAACTTAGATAATCTAGATATAGTTAAAGGACTAAAATTGTTTGGAAGTGAACGCAGTAAGTATCATATTATTGCGATAACATCACGTCGTGAAAGATTAAATGAATTTAAAGGGGAAGAACTACAGTTTAAAGGTATGAATGAAATGGATTTTGAAGAATATCTTTGGGCTAAAGGCGAAAAAAGTTTAGCTGAATTAATAAGAGAGTCTTATACAAAACACAAATTATGTCCTTTTCATAAAGTTGCTTTAGATTTATTCCAAGAATATCTAATGACAGGTGGGTTACCAGAAGTAGTTCAAGCAGATCTAGAAGGCAAAACTATTTATGAAATAGATGCTATAAAACAAAAGGTAATTGATATATATAAAAAGGAAATAAGTCTTAATAAAGTTCTAATCGACATACCAAGAGGCATAGAAGTAATTAACTCTATACCCAATCAATTGAAAAAAGAAAACAAAAAATTCCAATATGGTTGCATCGGACCAGGAAAAAGAGCTAAAGAGTATGAAACTGCTATAAATTACTTAGTAAATAATCAATTAGTATATCGTAGTTACAAAATTAAAAATGTAAAATCGCCATTAAGTAGTTGTCGTGAAACAGATAGCTTTAAACTATATCTACCAGATGACGGCCTACTATTTACTATGTTACATTTAAATTTAAAACGTTTTGCAAAAGATGAGAAAATAAAAGAGACTTTATATGAAAATCATATAGCTAAAACATTAGTAGAAGCGGGATATTCATTATATTATTATCAGTCTGAAGGAAAAGCCGAAGTTAACTTTGTAATACAAAATAGACTAGGTCAAATTATTCCTATTGAAATTGCTACAAAAAGCATGTCAAAAGCTAAATCATTATCAGTATTTATAAAGAAATATATAACACAACAAGCATACCGCATAACAGAAAATAATTTCTCTACCAAAAAAGAAGTTAGATATATACCTGTATATGCTGTATTCTGTTTAAATGACAAGAAAATATAGGAGGAAAATAATGGTAAAATTAATATTAGTAAGACATGGTCAAAGTATTTGGAATCTAGAAAATAGATTTACTGGCTGGACAGACGTAGGCCTATCTGAACAAGGTATAAAAGAAGCTAAAGAAGCTGGAGAAAAGTTAAAAGAATTAGGATATACATTTGATGTGGCCTATACATCATATTTAAAAAGAGCTAACGATACTTTGAACTATATATTAGAAGAATTAAATGAGAAAAACATTCCAATAAAATATAGTTGGCGCCTAAATGAAAGACACTATGGAGCTTTACAAGGATTAAATAAGGATGATACTAGAAAAAAGTATGGTGAAGAACAAGTTCGTTTATGGAGACGTAGTGCCGATGTTAGACCGCCTGCACTAGAAGTTACAGATGAAAGATATCCTGGTAACGATCCTAAATATAAAAATCTCCAAAAAGAAGATATACCTACAACTGAAAACTTACTAGATACAGTTAAAAGAGTTATAAAGTACTGGGATACTGATATCAAAAAAGATTTATTAGAAAATAAAAAAGTAATAATAGTTGCTCATGGAAATAGTTTGCGCGGATTAATTAAGTATTTAGATAATTTATCCGATGAAGAAATAATGAAATTAGAAATAGAAACTGGAAATCCAATTTGTTATGAACTAGATGAAAATTTAAAGCCAATAAGACACTATTATTTAAAAGATAATTAAAAAACAAAACCTTTAAAATCTAAAATGATCTTAAAGGTTATTTAATTAAAAAGTCGCTTTACATAAGTATTATTTATGAATTTATTATTTCATCTATATCTATTTCGAATAATTTTCCAACTTCAACATTTAAAGCTAAAGAAATTTTCCAAATTGTATCGACAGAAAAAGTTTTAACACCTTTTTTCGACTCAATTCGCCTGATGAATTCATGTGAAACACCAACCCGTTCAGCTAAGACAGCTTGCGTAATTCCCGTCTCGTGTCTATACTTTTTAATATTTCGTGCAATTTGTTCATAAATATTAACTTCATATTTATTCATAATATCACCAACTAGATTTATTATGTACTAAATTTTAAAAATAATATGTAAACTATAAATATACACAAAAAAATTAAAGTTCGATTGAAAAAAACGAAAAAACGTTCTAAAATAAATTTGGAGGGATACCATGAAAGAAAGAATTGTTTTTCATATAGACGTTAATAATGCTTTTTTATCATGGACTGCAGTAAAACTACTTAAAGAAGGATATGGAGAAGATATAAGAAAGATTCCATCTGTTATAGGTGGAAATGAAAAAGAAAGAAAGGGCATTGTCTTGGCAAAGTCACCTATAGCTAAAAAATATAATATAGTAACAGCAGAAACTCTTTATCAGGCTAGAAAAAAATGCCCCAATTTAAAAGTTTTTACACCAGATTATAACTGGTATATTGAAAAATCAAAAGAACTATTTGAATATCTATCTCAATACTCACCAAGTATGGAACAATTTTCTATAGATGAGTGTTTTATAGATATGACTGGTACTAAATATTTATATAAAAATTACTTAGAACTAGCACATTATATAAAAGGTGACATAAAAACAAAGTTTGGATACACTGTAAACATAGGTATTGGTAATAATAAACTTTGTGCCAAGATGGCGTCAGATTTTGAAAAGCCCGATAAAGTACATACTTTACTAAAAGATGAAATAGTTCAAAAACTATGGCCTTTAGATGTAGGAGATTTGTTATTTGTTGGTCGAAAGACAAAAGAAGAGTTAAATAAACTTAGTATATATACAGTAGAAGACTTAGCAAAAACGGATATAAAAGTATTAAAAAGACATTTTAAAGGACAAGCCGAATATTTAAAGAATGCTTCTTATGGTATTGATGAAAGCAGAATAGAAGAGAAAAAGACCAAAAGTAAAAGTATCAGTGTATCAGAAACATTAATATATGATTGTACAAATGAAGATAAACTAGAAGAACTTCTTTTTGCTTTTGTAGAAAAAACAACTAGGACCTTAAGAACTAAAAAGCAATATGCTAAGACTATAGCTGTAATCTTTAAAAATAATAAATTTGAAACTTATTCTGCCCAAGAAAAATTAGAAAGACCCAGCAACAGTATTACTGAAATATATAAAATAGCCATTTCTATTTTTAGAAAAAACTATAAAAAGGATCCTATTAGACTACTGGGCTTTAGATTGACTGACTTAACAGAACAAAATGATTATCAAATGTCATTGTTTGATAAAGAAGAGACAAAAAAGTCATCTGATACAGTGCAAACAACTATTGATAACATAAACAAAAAGTTCGGAAAATCTATAGTAGCACCAGCTTCAATTAAATTAATATCAAAAAAATCCAAAGAAAAATGAGCACCAATAAATTATAAAAAATAAAAAAGTGCTCATTTTAATTTTTAAATAGTATAAAAATATTTATTAAAAAAAATAGTACCACATCAAATTCCTTGAAAAATAACAAAATCCGTAAATTTTTAGACTAAATCCCGTTATTTAATGGAATTTTTTATTATTTTGATTTTTCAATCTCTCATTTTCTTCAACTAATTTTTTATTTAATTTTTCAAATTCATCATATAATGCTGGTTGATAATCTCTTTGCCTTCCCATTTATAATCACTATCCCTTTTCTATAATAATTATCGCATAAATTAAAAGAAAAAGCAGCACAAAAAAGCAGCACATTTATACTACTTTCTTATTTTTTTTGAATTATAGGTCTGAATAGTTGCTAGAAAATAACAAAATCGTAAAAAAACGTAAAAAAAACGCTTGCAAAAGTAGTACATAGCTGCTATAATTAACTACGTGTGACTGCTTAGATGTGCAAGGTTGCTGACACTCCAGGATAAGTTGTTAATCAATTCTAAGATAAAAACAGAATTAATTAAAAAATTAGCGTGAAACGTCAGGTTATTTGCACGGAGCAAGTCTATACTAGATATAGGCGAAGGGAGGATTTAAAATGTCAACAGAAAAGATTCGCATCAGAATTAAAGCATACGATCACAGAGTACTTGATAATGCAGCTAAGAAAATTGTTGAAACTGTTAAAAGAACAGGTGGTGAAATTTCAGGTCCGGTACCATTACCAACTGAAATTGAAAAGTATACAATCTTAAGAGCTGTACATAAATACAAAGACTCTCGTGAGCAATTTGAAATGCGTACACACAAAAGACTTATTGATATCAAAAATCCTAGCAAGGAAACTATTGATGCATTAGCACATTTAGATTTACCAAGCGGAGTAGATATTAAGATCACAAAATAATTAGGAGGAAAAAATAATGAAAGGAATCTTAGGTAAAAAAATCGGAATGACCCAAACATTTACTAAAGATGGTAAATTAATTCCGGTTACTGTTATTGAAGTAGAACCAAATGTAGTTACTCAAATCAAAACAGTTGAAAAAGATGGTTATGATGCTATCCAACTTGCTACTGATACAGTAAGAGAAAGTTTAAGCAACAAACCAAAAAAGGGTCATACAGACAAAGCTAACACAACACCTAAGCGCTTCTTAAAGGAAATTAGAGGGGTAAACGTTAATGATTACACACTAGGGCAAACTGTTAACGTTGACGTTTTCGAAGCTGGCGAAATGGTAGATGTTACAGGAACTAGCAAAGGAAAAGGTTTCCAAGGTGTTATCAAACGTCATAATCAAACAAGAGGTCCTATGGGACATGGTTCTCAATACCATAGAGGTGTTGGTTCATTAGGTACAATGTTACCAATGCACGTATTAAAAGGTAAGAAGATGCCAGGTCAAATGGGTAACGTTCAAAGAACTGTTCAAAATTTAGAGGTAATTTCAGTTGATACTGAAAACAATGTAATTTTAGTAAAAGGTAATGTTCCAGGTCCAAAGAAATCATTTGTTATGATTCGTACTGCAGTAAAGAAACCTAATGTTAAGTTAGAAGCTGCTGATTTAATAACATATGCTTCTCCAGTTACAGTAGAAGAAGTTGTTGAAGAAACAGTAGTAGAAACTGAAGAAAATCAAGAAACATCAGCTGAATAAAATCATCACGCTATATATAATAAAGAAAGAAAATTAAAAATATAAGTGATGAAAGGAGGAATCGTAGATGAAAAAAGTAGAACTTTTAAATCTAAAAGGTGAAAAAGTAAAGGACATTAATTTAAACGAAGAAATATTTGGAATTACCCCAAACAAAGCTGTTTTAAAAGATGCAATCATCTTAACAATGGCATCTTTAAGACAAGGAACACATAAAACTAAAAACCGTTCAGAAGTTTCTGGTGGAGGAAGAAAACCATGGAGACAAAAAGGAACAGGACGTGCTCGTCAAGGATCAATTAGAGCTGTTCAATGGGTAGGCGGAGGAAATTATGGAACTCCAGTACCTAGAGATTATAGTAAAAAACAAAATAGAAAAGAAAGACAATTAGCTTTAAAATCAGCATTAAGTGATAAAGCTATTGAAAAATCAATTATAGTTGTTGAAAACATCTCTTTAGCAACACCAAAGACTAAAGAAATGGTTAACTTGCTTGAAACATTAAAACTAGCTGACAAGAAAGTATTAATGGTAGTTAAAGAATTTGATGACAACTTAATTTTAGCTTCTCGTAATCTACAAAATGTAGTATTAATATTAGCAGAAGAAATCAACGTATTAGATTTAGTTAGTACAGATGTAATGCTAATTACAGAAGAAGCATTAAAAACAGTTGAGGAGGTGCTTAAATAATGAAAGACACTAAATATTTAGAAATAATCAAAGCACCAGTTATTACTGAAAAATCACAAATTGCAAAATCTGAAGGAAAATATACTTTTAAAGTAGATCCTAAAGCTACAAAGTTAGAAATAAAAGATGCAATTGAAAAAATCTTTAAAGTAAAGGTTACATCAGTAAAAACAATGAATGTAAAACCTAAGAAAAGAAGAGTTGGTCGTTACACAGGATTAACAAATCGTTCAAAGAAAGCAATTGTTACTCTTGCAGACGGACAAACAATTGATCTTGGTTAAGGAGGAGAAAAATTATGGCAATCAGAAATTATAAACCTACTACACCAGGACGTAGAAAAATGAGTACTTTAGTAAATGATGAAATTACAAAGAGTACACCAGAGAAATCACTTGTTGCTCCAATTAAGAAAAATAGTGGACGTAACAATCAAGGTAAGATAACAGTTCGTCATCAAGGTGGCGGTGCTAAAAGAAAATATCGTATTATTGATTTCAAAAGAAATAAATTAAACGTACCTGGAACCGTAGCAAGCATTGAATACGATCCAAATAGAACTGCAAACATTGCATTAATCAATTATGCAGATGGAGAAAAAAGATATATAATCGCTCCAAAAGGTTTAACTGTAGGTATGACAGTAATGGCTGGAGCTGATGCTGATATAAAAGTTGGTAACGCATTACCAATTATCAACATCCCAGTAGGTACAATGATTCATAACATTGAACTTCGTCCAGGAAAAGGTGGAGAACTAGCAAGAAGTGCTGGTGCATCTGCACAAATCCTTGGTCGTGAAGGAAACTATGTAATGATTCGTTTATCATCTGGAGAACAAAGAAAAGTTTTAGAATCATGTATGGCAACAGTAGGAGTAGTTGGAAACGAAGACTCTTCACTAGTTAAAATAGGTACAGCAGGACGTAAACGTCATATGGGTATAAGACCAACAGTTCGTGGTTCTGTTATGAACCCTAATGACCATCCACATGGTGGTGGTGAAGGACGTGCTCCAGTAGGACGTAAAGCACCAATGACTCCATGGGGTAAACCTGCACTTGGATTAAAGACACGTAAGAAAAAACAATCTGACAAGTTCATAGTACGTCGTCGCAATAGTAAATAGGAAAGGATGATTAAAAAATGGCAAGAAGTTTAAAAAAGGGACCTTATGTATTCGATAGATTATTAAAAAAGGTTCAAGAATTAAATAAGTCTGGAAAAAAAGAAGTCATTAAAACTTGGTCACGCCGTTCCACTATTTTTCCTGATTTTATAGGACACACATTTGCAGTACACAATGGTAAAGAATTTATACCAGTTTATGTTACTGAAGATATGGTTGGACACAAATTAGGTGAATTTGCATTAACACGTAAATTTGGTGGACATGGTTCAGACAAAAAGAAATAAAAAAATGACTAGGAGGGTAAATAAATGGAAGCAAAAGCAATTGCTAAGGGACTTAGAGTATCACCAATTAGAGCTCGTTTAGTAGCTGACATGATTCGTGGTAAAAGTGTACAAGAAGCATTAACCATATTAAATAATGTTAATAATAAGTCCGCAAGACTTACAAAAAAAGTATTAGACTCTGCTATTGCTAACGCTGTTAATAATAATGGCGCAGATGCTGCAACACTTTATGTTAAAGAAGCAAGAGTAGATGCTGGTCCTGTTATGAAACGTCATTTCTTCGATTCACGTTCTCATATTGGACATAGAAATCATAGAACTAGTCACATTATCATAGCTGTGGCTACAAGAAACTAATAAGGAGGTTACAAAATGGGACAAAAGGTAAATCCTAATGGACTAAGACTTGGCATTAACAAGGATTGGGAAGCTAAATGGTATGCTGGTAACAAAGACTTTTCTAAGTTTTTAGCTAAAGACGTTAAGATTCGTGAATATATAGCAAAGAATCTTAAAAATGCTGGCGTAGCTAAAGTTGAAATCGAAAGAAATGCTAAGAGATGCGAAGTTGTAATTCATTCTTCTAAGCCTGGATACATCATTGGTAAAGGCGGAGAAGAAATGAACAAATTAAAGAAACAACTATCTACAATTGCTGATGAAAATGTTCAAATCACAATTGTTGATATTAAAAAAGCAGATTTAAATGCTCAATTAGTTGCTGATTCAATCGCTGATCAAATTACTAATAGAGTATCATTCCGTATGGCTCAAAAACGTGCTATCAAAAATGCAATGAAAGCAGGAGCTAAAGGAATCAAAACAAGTGTATCTGGTCGTTTAGGCGGAGCTGATATGGCACGTAGCGAAGGATATACAGAAGGAACTATTCCTCTACATACATTAAGAGCTGATGTTGATTATGCTACATCTGAAGCAGATACAACATTCGGAAAAATTGGTGTAAAGGTATGGATCTATAAGGGAGAAATCCTAAACAAAAAGGCTAAAGGAGGTAATTAATATGTTAATACCGTCAAGAACAAAATATCGTCGTGTACATAGATTACCTTACGAAGGTAGATCTCGCGGAAACAGAGAATTACACTTTGGAGATTATGGTCTACAAGCAAAAGAAGGCGCTTGGATTACTGCTAATCAAATCGAAGCTGCTCGTATTGCTATGACACGTTATATGAAACGTGGTGGAAAAGTATGGATCAATATTTTCCCACACATGCCATTAACTAAAAAGCCTATTGGTACAAGACAAGGTAAAGGTAAAGGTAACGTTGAAGGTTGGGTTGCTGTAGTTAAAGAAGGAAAAATCATGTTTGAAATTTCTGGAGTAACTGAAGAAGTAGCTCGTGAAGCATTACGTCTTGCCTCTCACAAATTACCAGTAGCAACAAAATTTGTAATGAAAGAAAGCAAGGGTGAATAAGAATGAAGGTTAAAGAAGTTAGAGAACTATCAACTGAAGAAATCAATAAAAGATTAGTTGAAGCAAAAGAAGAATTATTCAATTTACGTTTCCAACAAGCAACAGGTAATCTAGAAAAGCCTTCTAGAATCAGAGAATTAAGACACACCGTTGCAAGATATAAAACAGTTCTAAGAGAACGTGAGATTAGCGAATAGGAGGGTATTATGGAAAAGAAAGTTAGAAAAGAATTAGTTGGTAAAGTCGTTAGCGCAACTAATGATAAAACAATTAGTGTTTTAGTTGAAACTTATAAAAACCATCCATTATATCACAAGAGAGTTAAAAGCTCTAAGAAGTATTGTGTACATGATGAAAAAAATATAGCTAAAGTTGGAGATACTGTAAGAATAGTAGAAACTAGACCATTATCAAAAACTAAGCATTTCTATTTAAAAGAAATCGTAAAAGAAGCAGTTATTATTTAACGCTGAAGATGAGAAGGAGGAATAATCTATGTTACAACAAGAAAGCCGTATGAAGGTTGCTGACAACTCAGGAGCTCGTGAATTACTAGTAATCCGTGTTCTAGGTGGAAGTAAAGTTAAAACAGGTAACATTGGTGATGTAGTAGTTGGAACAGTAAAAAATGCCATTCCAAATTCACCAATTCCAAAAGGAAAAGTTGTAAAAGCAGTTATCGTTCGTAGTCGTCAAGGCGTTCGTCGTGAAGATGGAAGTTACATTAAGTTCGATGACAATGCTTGCGTTATCATTCGTGATGACAAGAGTCCAGTAGGTACTCGTATTTTTGGACCAGTAGCAAGAGAACTTCGTGATAAAGATTACATGAAAATTGTATCTTTAGCAAAAGAAGTACTATAAGAGGAGGATAAATATGAACTTTAAAGTAGGAGATGAAGTTGTAGTTATCGCTGGTTCTGACAAAGGTAAAAAAGGAAAAATAATTAAAACATTAAGAGCTGAAAATAAAGTTATTGTTGAAGGTGTTCACGTTGTTAAAAAACATCAAAAACCTACAGGACAAGAATCTGGTGGAATCTTAGAAGTAGAAGCACCAATCAATGCATCAAATGTTATGATAATTGATCCTAAGACTAAGAAAAGAACTAGAATAGGACATACAACTGATACAAAAACAGGTAAGAAAATAAGAATAGCAAAAAAATCAAACGAGAAGCTTGATTAATTGGAAGGAGGGTAACTATGAACCGCCTAAAAGAGAAATACTTAAACGAAGTTGTTCCAAGTTTAATGAATAAGTATAATTATAAGTCAAAAATGGAAGTTCCAAAGTTAGAAAAAATTGTTATTAATATCGGAGTAGGAGATGCAACATCTAACTCAAAATTATTAGATGCTGCTGTAGCTGATTTAACAAAATTATCAGGACAAAAACCAGTAGTTACAAAAGCTAAAAAGTCAATTGCTGGATTTAAAGTAAGAGAAGGTCAACCAATTGGATGTAAAGTTACTTTAAGAGGAGAAAATATGTATAACTTTATGGATAAGTTAATATCAATTTCACTTCCTAGAGTAAGAGATTTCCGTGGAGTTAGTCCAAAAGCATTTGATGGTAGAGGAAACTATACAATGGGAATCAAAGAACAATTAATCTTTTCAGAAATAGATTATGATGATGTTGTAAAAGTTCGTGGTATGGATATCATATTCGTAACTACAGCTAACACTAACGAAGAATCATTTGACTTATTAAATGGACTTGGAATTCCTTTTAAAAAGTAATGGGAGGAATATTATGGCAAAGAAAAGTATGATTATAAAAGCTAATAGACCACAAAAATATAAAGTGCGTGAATATACAAGATGTAGCCGTTGCGGTCGTCCACACGCAGTTATGAGCAAGTTCGGAATATGCCGTATTTGCTTCCGTGAATTAGCTTATAAAGGACAAATACCAGGAATTAAAAAATCAAGTTGGTAATTGGAAAGGAGGAGTCAAAATGGCAGTAGTAACAGATACAATTGCAGATATGTTAACACGTATTCGTAATGCAAACCAAATGCGTTATGAAGAAGTAAAAGTTCCTGCTTCTAAAATCAAAACTGAAATAGCAAGAATTTTAAAAGAAGAAGGATTTATAAAAGATTATAAAATAGTTAAAGATGATGCTCAAGGAACTATTGTTTTAACATTAAAATATACAGACAAAAAGGAAAGAGTTATCACTGGGCTAAAAAGAATTTCCAAGCCAGGACTTCGTGTTTATGCAAAGAACGATGAAGTACCTAAAGTATTAAATGGTTTAGGAATAGCAATTATTTCTACATCAAAAGGAATTATGACAGATAAAGAAGCTCGTAAAGAAAATATAGGTGGGGAAGTTCTAGCTTATATTTGGTAATAGAATAAAATATAAGGAGGTGTCAATATGAGCCGTATTGGAAATCGTATAATTACAGTTCCAGAGGGAGTTACTGTTGAAAATATCGATAATGTTGTCACTGTAAAAGGACCTAAGGGTACTCTAACACAACCAATGTTAAAAGATATTACAATGAAGCAAGAAGGTAACACAATTACTCTAGAACGTTTAAATGAAAGTGCTAAAGCAATGCACGGTACTATGAACGCTCTTGTTAACAATATGATTATTGGTGTAACAGAAGGATATTCTAAATCACTAGAAATAATTGGTGTTGGATATCGTTTCAATGTACAAGGAAGTAAATTAGTAATTAGCGCTGGATATTCACATCCAGTTGAAATGCAAGTTCCAGCTGGATTAACAGTAGAAGCTAACGGAAATACAGAAATAACTATTAAAGGTATTGACAAAGTATTAGTTGGTGAATTCGCTGCAAATGTTCGTAAAGTAAGACAACCTGAACCATATAAAGGAAAAGGTATTCGTTATAAAGATGAACATATCCGTCGTAAAGAAGGAAAGAAAGCTGCTTAATAGGTAGGAAGGAGAAATAAAAATGATAAAAAAAGAATCTCGTAATAGTATGCGTGTTAGTCGCCATGAAAGAATTCGTAAGACACTTATTGGAACAAGCGCAGTACCTAGATTATGTGTATTCCGTTCTAACAAGGACATTTATGCACAAATAATTGATGATACAACTAGAACTACTCTTGTATCTGCTTCCTCATTAGATAAAGATTTAAAAATTAAAAACGGAAGTAATGTTGAAGCAGCAAAAGTTGTTGGAAAAGCAATAGCTGAAAAAGCAAAGAAAGCAAAAATTACAAAAGTAGTATTCGATAGAGGTGGATACCTTTATCATGGACGTGTACAAGCTTTGGCTGAAGCAGCACGTGAAAATGGATTAGAATTCTAATAGGAGGGTATTATGCAAAAGAAAACTCGTGAAACAAAAGACAAACTTTTAGAAGAATTAGTAATTGATGTTAAAAGCGTTGTTAAAGTTAACAAAGGTGGACGTCAAAGAAGATATTCTGCTATCGTAGTTGTCGGAGATCGCAAGGGTAAAGTTGGCTTAGGTATAGGAAAAGCTAACGAAGTACCAGATGCAATCAAAAAAGCAATTCAAGATGCTAATAAAAATTTAATTACAATACCTCTAATTGATGGAAGAACAGTTGCTCATGAAGCAATCGGTACTGCTGGTGCTGCTAGAGTAATCATTAAACCTGCTGCTGCTGGTACTGGTATCATCGCAGGTGGATCAGTTCGTGCTATTTTAGAATTAGCAGGAATTCGTGATGTTGTTTCTAAATCACTAGGGGCAAGAACAAAATTAAACATGGCTACAGCTGCTCTTAATGCTTTAAAGTCAATTAAGACTCCAGAGCAAGTTGCAGAATTACGTGGCAAAACAGTAGAGGAGATATTAGGATAATGAAATTACATGAATTAGAAAAAAATATCGGTGCTACTCATGCTAAAAAACGTGTTGGACGTGGATCAGGATCTGGTCTTGGAAAAACATCTGGAAGAGGCCAAAAAGGACAAAAGGCACGTTCAGGTGGTAGTATCAATCCAGTATTTGAGGGTGGACAATTACCATTATATAGAAGACTTCCAAAAAGAGGTTTTACAAATGATAAATTCAGAACAAGATATGCTGTTATCAATTTAGATGAATTAAATAGATTTGAAGAAGGTACAGTAGTTACACCAGCCTTATTAAAAGAAACTGGAATAATTAAAAAACAATTAGCAGGAATCAAAGTTTTAGGAACTGGAAAACTAGAGAAAAAACTTACAATTCAAGCTAACAAATTCTCAGCTAGTGCTTTAGAAAAGATTCAAGAATCAGGTAGCAAAGCTGAGGTGATCTAATATGTTTAAATCTATGAAGCAATTGTTTACACCAACCAACAAAGATTTAAGACATAGAATTTATTTTACACTTGGTGCTTTATTAATATTCATACTAGGAATATCAATAAGAGTTCCAGGAACACAGGATCTTACAAGTAATTTAGGATTCTTAGAGTTAATTAATACCATGGGTGGAGGAGCTTTAAAGAATTTCTCAATATTTGCCCTAGGTGTAATGCCATACATTACGGCATCAATCATAATGCAATTATTACAAATGGATGTTATTCCTTACTTTTCTGAATTAAGTAAGCAAGGACCAACAGGTAGACAAAAGTTAAATCAAATAACAAGATATATGGGTATTATTTTTGCCTTTATTGAAGGATATGCATTTGCATTTGCATTCATTGGCAAAACTGGGACTCCAATGGAATATCTATATATATCAATTGTTTTAACAGCTGGAACATCTTTCCTTCTATGGTTAGGTGATCAAATTACTCAAAAAGGTATCGGAAATGGTATGAGTTTGATTATCATGGCTGGTATCATCGCAACACTTCCACAAATGTTTATTGATGCTTTCAAGAGCTTAATAGTATTTGAAGGAACTGCACAAGTAATTACCTTAGGAATAATAAAATTCTTAATATTTGTAATAATCTATTTTGCAATAGTCATTGGTGTAATATTCATTCAAGAGTCTGAAAGAAGAATACCAATACAATATGCAAATAAATCAACAAATGCATTTGGTAGTGCTGCACAAAGCTTTATGCCAATTAGAATTAACTCTGCAGGAGTAATACCTGTAATATTTGCTTCAAGTTTACTATCAATTCCAAGCATTATTGCTCAAGTAGTTAAAAATGAAGGATTTACAGTATTCGTACAAAAATATTTAACATATACAACACCGGTAGGTTTCTTAATATATATTATATTCATTTTCTTCTTTGCATATTTCTACACATTTGTACAATTAAAACCAGAAGAATTTGCTAAGAATTTACAAGAAAATGGTGGATATATACCAGGAATTAGACCTGGAGAAGAAACAAAGAAGCACATAAGTAAAGTGTTATCAAGATTAACTGTATTAGGAGCTTCATTCCTAGTAGTTATTGCTGGATTACCAATTTTATTCTCAAAATTTACTAGTCTACCAACATCAGTATCTATTGGTGGTACAGGACTATTAATCGTAGTAGGAGTAGCATTGGAAACATATAAGCAATTAGAAGGAAGTCTTTTAAGTAGAAGTTATAAAAGAGGATATAGTAGAAGGTAGTATAATGAAAAATATTATGTTTATAGCCCCACCAGCTGCTGGTAAAGGGACACAAGCCGAACTAGTTGTAGCGAAGTATCATATACCTCACATTTCAACTGGAGATATTTTAAGAGAAATATCAAAAGAAGATAGTGAATTAGGCCATTATGTATTCGAAACACTAGCTTCTGGAAAATTAGTTAAAGATGAGATTACTTATCAATTAATAGAAGATAGATTAGCTAAAGATGACTGTAAAAACGGTTTCATCATAGATGGCTTCCCAAGAAATATTGAACAAGCTATCGAATATGACAAAATTTTAGCTAAGCTAGGTTATACTGTAGGTAATGTCATTTATATCAATATTAATGAAAAAACATTAGAAAAAAGAATTACAGGAAGAAGAATATGTGAAGACTGTAAAACAATTTTCAATATTAATGATCCTGAAAGTGCTCCACAAGTAGAATCAACTTGTGACAATTGCGGTGGAAAGTTATATCAAAGAAATGACGATAATTTAGAAGCTTTCCAAACTAGATATAAAATGTATTTAGAAAAAACCGAGCCAATAATTGAGCACTATAGAAAACAAAATGTTTTACATGAAGTTAACGGTGAGGATACAATCGAAAATGTATTCAACACTATAGATAAAATTATTAGTGAAAAATAATGGAGATGATTTAGTGATTACAATTAAAAGTAAACGTGAAATTGAACTATTAAAAGAAGCTGGTAACATAGTCTATAGAACACATCAATATATAAAACCATATATAAAAGAAGGAATTAAAACAAAAGAATTAGATCGTTTAGCGGAGGCTTTTATTAGAAGCCAAGGTGCAACACCTTCTTTTAAAGGATATGAAGGGTTTCCAACAGCCTTATGTATAAGTGTTAATTCTGAAGTAGTTCATGGTTTTCCAAGTGACTATGTTCTAAAAGATGGAGATATTGTTACTCTAGATATTGGAGCATGTTATAAAGGATATCATGGAGATTCAGGATGGACTTATAAAGTTGGAAAAGTATCAAAAGAAATAGATTACTTATTAGAACATACAGAAAAGTCTTTATTCATTGGTTTAGCACAAGTTAAACCAGGAAATAGAATTGGTGACATTGGTCATGCCATAGAAACATATGCCAAAGAACACAAATTAGGTGTTGTAAGAGAATTATGCGGACATGGTGTAGGAACATCAGTTCATGAAGACCCTGAAGTTCCAAATTATGGAACACCTAATACCGGACCAAGATTAAAAGAAGGAATGGTAATAGCTGTAGAGCCAATGCTAACGCTAGGAAGCCCTAGAATCTTTGTTCATGATAACGATTGGACAATAGATACACAAGACGGAAGTCCATCAGCCCACTTTGAACATACAGTAGTTGTTACTGCCGATGGATATGAAATATTGACAGGAGAGTGAAAAGATGGCTAAGGAAGATACAATTGAAATTGAAGGTAAAGTTCTTGAAATTATCCCGGGAGGGAAATTCAAAGTTCAACTAGAAAATGGACACATTGTGGAAGCCCACGTTTCTGGTAAAATACGAATGAACTATATTCGTATCTTAGCAGGAGATACCGTAATGATAGAACTATCGCCTTATGATCTAACACGTGGGCGTATTACCTATCGTAAATAATAGGAGGGATAATAATGAAAGTAAAAGCATCAGTTAAACCAATTTGCGAAAAATGTAAAGTTGTAAAACGCAAAGGTAAAATAAGAATAATTTGTGAAAATCCAAAGCACAAACAAGTTCAAGGATAATAATAGGAGGTGTATTAAATGGCACGTATTAAAGGCGTAGATATTCCAAATGATAAACATATCTGTATATCTTTAACTTACATATATGGTATTGGAAGAAATCTAGCAAAACAAATTCTAAAAGAAGTAAATATTGATCCAGCAACTAAGACAAGAGATTTATCTCAAGAAGACTTAATAAAAATCCGTGATGAAATTAATAAGCATCTAACAGAAGGTGACTTACGTCGTGAAGTTAGTATGAATATTAAAACAAAGATGGAGATTAATTCTTATCAAGGAAGCCGTCATAAAAAAGGATTGCCTGTAAGAGGACAAAGAACTAATCGTAACGCTCGTACTCGTAAGGGTAAGGGAAAAACTGTTGCAAATAAGAAGAAAGTTTAGTTAAAAGATAAATATTAAAAAAGGAGGTAAGACTTATGGCTTATAAAACTAGAAAGAAAAAAGTAAAAAAGAATGTTCCAGAAGGAATAGCACATATACATTCAACTTTCAATAATACAATTACTACACTAACTGATAAGGATGGTAACGTAATTAGTTGGGCATCATCTGGTGCTATTGGTTTTAAAGGAAGTAAAAAATCAACTCCATTCGCTGCTGGAATGGCTGCTGAAGCTGCTGGAAAAGCTGCATATGATATCGGAATGCGTAAAGTTGAAGTTCGCGTTAAAGGATTAGGACCAGGACGTGAAACAGCAATTCGTTCACTACAAACTGCTGGATTAGAAGTAACAGCAATTGCTGATGTTACACCAATTCCACATAATGGATGCCGTCCACCAAAACGTCCACGTGGATAGTATATTATAAAGGCAAAAAAAGGAGGTTAGTTTCATGTTACAATTTGAAAAACCAATTTATAAAATAACAGATTCTATAGAAAGTAATTTTTACGGAAGATTTGAACTTGAACCATTGGAAAGAGGTTTTGGTACAACACTAGGTAATGCCTTAAGAAGAGTAATGTTATCATCATTACCAGGTAGTGCAATTAGTAGTATCAGAATAGAGGGTGTTCTTCATGAATTTCAAACAATCGAAGGAGTATATGAAGATGTAACTACTATTATCTTAAACTTAAAAGGTATAGTATTTAAAAATCATTCTAATGAGTCAAAGACAGTTCGTATTAATGCAACAAAAGAAGGAGAAATAACTGCTGGTGATATAGAACACGATGCAGATATTGAAGTAATCAATAAAGATAAAGTAATAGCACATTTATCAAAAGGAGCTTCACTAATTATGGAAATGACTGTAACAAATGGTCGTGGATATGTAAAAAGTGAAGAAAATAAAAAAATACATGATATTAAGAAAGTTGGTACTATAGCTATTGACTCATTATATTCTCCTATTGAAAGAGTTTCTTATGAAGTAGGAAACGCGCGTGTTGGACAAGATGAAAGTTATGACAAGTTAATCTTAGATGTATGGACAAATGGGTCAATTAAACCTGAAGAAGCAATTGCTTTAGCTTCACGTATCTTAATTGAACATTTTACAATATTAACAGACCTTTCAACTATTGCTGATGTAACTGGCATGATGATTGAAAAGACTGAAGATCCAAAAGTAAAAGCATTAGAAACTTCAATCGAAGATTTAGATTTCTCAGTAAGAGCATATAACTGCCTAAAAAGAGCTGGAATACATACTCTACAAGATCTTGTTAACAAAAGTGAATCTGATATGATGAAAATACGTAATCTAGGTAAAAAATCTTTAAAAGAAGTATTAGACAAAATTAGAGATATGGGTCTAGTATTACGTGATGATGACTAAAATATAAGGAGGATTTAACTATGGCATATAGAAAATTAGGAAGAGATAACAAACATAGAAGAAGTATGCTAGCAACTATGACTAAGCAAGTAGTTGAAAACGAAAGTATCACTACTACTGAAACTAGAGCTAAAGAAGTTCGTAAATTTGTTGATAAAATGATTACTTACGGAAAAAAAGGCGACTTAGTTTCTCGTCGTAAAGCTTTAGCGTTCTTACATAATGATAAAGCTGTTGTTGATAAAATTTTTAACGATTTAGCTAAGCGTTATGAAAACCGTAATGGTGGATATACACAAATATTAAAATTAACTGAAAGACGTGGAGATGACGCACTTATGGTTATTTTAAAATTAGTAGATGAAGCTAAGCCAGTTGAAGAAAAAAAGGAAAAGAAAGCTACTAAAAAAGCAGCTAAAGAAGATAAGTAATAAAAGGGCACTATTTAATATAGTGTTTTTTTTGACCTTTTTTCTAACTTTATTTTTCACTACTTATAATGTATAATTAAATGTAGGAGGTCAATATGAGAAATAATATAAAAGTAAATATTCAATATTTTCTTTCAAGAGGACTGAGTAAGGACCTTCTACTAAAAACAGCAAAAGAAGGAATATATTTAGAGGAACAAACATTAGCTGATATGGAAGTGTATAGCATATTTAAGCCGATCTTATCCGTATGTCATATACCAAGAACAGATTATATGAGTAAAATAACACTAAAACAAGCTTATATGAAAGTATTCACAATGTTATATAAGGAATATCGGAAAAGTCAAAAAGAAAAAAATGAAGAAGTTTCTATAGATGAGCTAGGTAAAAAAATTAATTCCATATCTGCATCTTGGTCAAAAGTATATGCCAATGCAAGCAGTGAAAATAAAGAAACTAAAAATGGTCTGGAATTAGATGAAATATCATTCTTAGAATTTTATCATTTAGATGAGCAAACAAGAAAAAACTTAGCCAAGATAGCCTCAGAAAAAACATATTCTTCTGACTGCTCTATATATCAAGCATATAAAAGAGAACTAAAAGATATAAAAGAAGTAGAGTTTATAGAGTTTATCCAAAGTAATTCTTTAAAAGAACAATATCGACAAAAAACAGAAATGGTAAGAAAAACACTAGAGGAACAAGAACACAAAGAAGTAAGCACTACTAGAGCGATTGCTAAAGTAAAATCCTCATCAAAAGAATGGTATGAGTATATAGCATCAGCAGATATTGCAATACCATCTAATTCTAAAACATTTTCAAAAGAGTATCCATTAGAAAGATTTTGCATTATGACAAAAGAAGAAAAAAGAAAAATAGAAGATAAAGTAAATAACTTAGTTTTAGATAAAATAAAAAAACAAAAAGATGAACTAACAGAAATGTTAACTACTAATTCAAAAATAGAAAAGGCAAGTACAAGCCAGAAATAAATAGGAGGAAGCAAATGAAAGCATTAATAACAGGAGCATCATCAGGAATAGGTCTAGATATGGCTAAGTATCTAGCAAAACAAAAATACGAACTAATTCTAGTTGGTAGAGATCGGGAAAAGTTAGAAAAAGTACAAGAAACACTGCCAACAAAAGTAACTATAATTGTTGCTGATCTAGCAAATGAGCAAAAGGTAAAAGAACTATATGTTCTAACATCTAAAGAAGATATAGATATTTTAATTAATAATGCCGGCTTTGGTGACTTTGGATATTTCACAGAAACTGACTTAGCTAAAGAACTAGATATGATTAATACCAATGTTAAGGCTGTACACATCTTAACTAAATCATTTTTAAAAGACATGGAAAAGAAAAATTCTGGTTACATACTAAATGTTGCCTCATCAGCTGCATTTCAACCAGGACCATTGATGGCTACATACTATGCTACTAAGTCCTATGTATATCAATTAACAGAAGCCTTATACTATGAACAAAAAAAGAAAAAGAGTAATGTACATTTATCGGTATTATGTCCAGGACCAGTAGCAACTAATTTCAATAATGTTGCAGGAGTAAGATTTTCAGTAAAACCATTGACAAGTTCATATGTTGCTGAGTACGCCTTGGATCAAATGTTTAAAAAGAAAATGTTAATAATACCAGGCTTTAAAATGAAATGTGCAAAATTTTTCGGACGATTTGCCTCTGATAAATTTTTATTAAAAATGACATATAGAATACAACATAAAAAAAGAAACAATAAAAATACAGCTCGTAACTAAAATGTAGTAACGAGTTTTTCTTTAAAAATATTTAAGTTCAAAAATTATTTTGACCTTTATTCCATCATATTATATAATAAAAAAGCAAAGCTGGTGATATTATGCATGACAATGTAATCGAA
Source organism: Acidaminococcus fermentans (assembly GCA_963660495.1). Taxonomy (GTDB): domain Bacteria; phylum Bacillota_I; class Bacilli_A; order RF39; family UBA660; genus CAG-877. Next base: position 33,601 of record CAVKYO010000036.1, on the reverse strand, counting down.
ATAAATAATTTAACATTACCATACTGTTATAATAACTTTTATATAGGTTTTCCTAAAAATAAAGTATCTGTTATATCAGGTCCTAATAATTGTGGCAAAACTACATTAATCAGAATTTTAGACGGTCAAATAAAGACAAAAAATCAAGTATTTTTTGGTACAGTAGGTCTAGAACGTCATCAAATAACAGATATTGCATCCCAAATAAAAACAATCATAAGAGATGAATTACATTTTACAAAAGATACAGTAATGGAAGAAATATATTTCACTTTAAATAATTGTAACTATAAAAATAAAAAAACAATTTACAAAGAATTAATAAAAATATATAAGTTAACAAAATATCAAAATTCTAATCCTAATACTTTAAATCAATGCTTAAAGATAAAGTTATCAATATTAATAGCCCTTATCTATGAGCCAAAAGTATTACTACTAGATGATATTTTACAAGGATTAAAATTAACTGAAAAAGAAGAAATAATATCACATGTCAATACTTATAGAAAAAAGAAAGATATTTCAATAATCATGACTGTCTCAAATCTAAATGATGCATTATTTGGAGATTATTTATACATAATTAAAGATAGTGAAATCATTTTAGAAGGAGAGCCTTCAAGTATTTTACAAAATGATAATATAATTAATAAAATAGGTCTAGAGTTGCCCTTTATGATAGATTTATCAGTAAAACTACGCGATTATGATCTAATAAAAGACATTGAGACTGATATGAATAGGCTGGTGAACACTTTATGGAAGTAAAATATGAAGTAAATCAAGACCTTTTCTTTACTATAACTGATAGTGATATTACCGGTGTTTCAACAACAAATAATAAAGAAATAATAAGTATTTTAGAATTAGATAATATAGATAAATTAAATATCATCATTGATGGAAAAAAACTAACAACAGATGAAAAATGGCTTTTTGCTAAAAAGACACAAGTAGTTACCAAGTTAACAAACCTAAATTTCATAAGAAACGTAGAAGACTATATGGACTACATCATTAAGAAAAATCTTATACAAATGAAAAATCCTGATAAGAAAAAAGAATCATCATTAAAAATTGTCGGATTAAGTGAAAAATACTTAGAAAGAGAATATTATAATCTATCATCATCAGAAAAGTTTCAAGTATCTCTAGCGATATCTCTTTTATCAAACCCAAGTATCTTAATACTTGATAATCCATTTATATATCTTGACCTTCATCAAGAAAAAGAACTTATTAAATTACTTCAAAGATTAAAAGAACAATATAAAAAAATAATAGTTATTGTTGATGATAACAGTAATAAACTATATAAATATACTAATAAAATGATATTTGTAAAAAATAATCATACTATTTTAGAAGGAAATACAACTGAGTCATATACTAGAGTAGACTTTTTAAAAAGACATGGTTTTACAATACCAGATATCGTAGAAATAACATATAAAGCAAAAAAAGAAAAAGGTACAAAAATTATTTATCATAAAGATATACGAGATTTAATAAAAGATATATATAAACATGTTTAGGAGGAAGTTATGAGGTTTTTATTAAAATTTTCCTATGATGGAAGCAATTACGCAGGTTTTCAAAATCAACCAGGTCTAAATACTATTCAATTTCAACTAGAAGAAGCCTTAAAAAAAGTAAATAACAATACTAAAACAACCATTTGTGCAACTGGTAGAACCGATAAAGGCGTACATGCGTTATGCCAATATGCTCATACAGACATTTCTGTAAATATTACAGAAGAGAAATTAAAAAGAGCTTTAAATAGTAATTTGCCAGAAGATATTCATATAATTAGTACTAAACATGTATCAGATGATTTTCATGCCAGGTATAATGTTAAAGGAAAAGAATATAAATATTATATTAACCTTGGTGAATATAATCCAATAGAAAGAAACTATGTTTTTCAATATAATCATGAGTTAAATGTTGATAATATGAAAAAAGCTATAAAATATTTCATTGGTACACATGACTATAGAGCTTTTGTAACAGAAAATAAAGATAAAGAAAACTGTATCAGAACAATAGATAAAGCAACAGTCGAAAAGGAAAATGAAAAAATAATTATTACTTTTCATGGGAATGGTTTCTTAAGATACCAAGTAAGAAACATGGTAGGTATCCTAATAAGAGTAGGTGAAAACAAAATTTCCCCAGATTCTGTGGAAAAAATATTAGCTAGTAAAGATAGGACCAAGTCCGGAAAAACAGCTAAGGCAGTAGGTTTATATTTAACAAGTGTAGAGTACTAGGAGCAAGGATAAAAATCTTGCTTTTTTAGTCATAATATGGTATAATAAGCACCATAAAAAGGGAGAGGTTGGATTATGATAGAAGAAAGCGAAAAGGAAAAAGAGTATTATAAAAAGAAAATAAAATTATGTAAAAAGCTTGGAGCAGAAAAATTCAAAAGAATTGTTTTTAAAGTAGAAAAAATAAAATTCAAAATAATAAAAAAGTACTTTCCTAACTATTTAAAAAAATATGAAACAAAATGTGATAGAATGTGTAAAAAAGAGTTAAAGAAAGCAAAGAGTCAAGAAGAAAAAGATTTTATAATTGCACATTATAGAGAACAAAAATTATTGAATAGACAAGAAATAAATAGTGAAAAAAACAGAAACTATCATATGAGTGGCATTAGACCAACACAAACCATAAAATATCTTGAATGGAATAAAGATGTACATAAAACAAATTTAATTGTAGATATTGCCTTATTCCCAGCACTCATATGCTTAGCAACTACCGGCACAGCCTTAGCAATACCTTTGCTTGCAGGAAACTTGATATCTTCTTTTATAAATTTTCAATGTATTAATCTTCAGAATTATAATATATATCGCTTTAAATCACATGAAACCGTTTTAAAACAACGTGAGCAAAGAAAAATACAAAGAAATCAAGAACAATATTCAAAGGCATATGAGGTAATAGCTGATACTGTAAAAGAAAGCTCAAAAGATTCGCCAGATATACCAAGTATAAATGAAGTAATCAATAATATAAAAAATAAAGAACAATTAGTACAATTTAGAAAAATGGTTTTAGAAGAACAAGCTAAACGAACTAGTTCAGTTCAAAATATTAAATTAGGAGGAGTGAAATAACATGGTTTTAAATGTAAACGCTACAACAACATTATTAGCAAAAGCAGCACCCGGAGGAGTAACAGCAACAGTATTACTAGATAAGAGTAAAACAAAAGAACAAAAAATAGGTACAATAGCCGGTATGGGAGTAGCAACAAGTGTAAGTTCTACACTACAAGGCTGTACAAGACAAGCTGTTGAAGAAAAATATTTTGCGAGCTTAACTGATGAACAATTAGCCTATGTTTGTGAATTGATGGATGAAAAGGAAAAAGAACTATCATTAGAAGAATTAGGCGTTGAAATGACAAACGATGAAATGAACATGTCTGCGTCAGATGAAAAAACTTTCGTAAAAAAAGCACTTTAGAGCCAAAAAAGTATTGATTTTTAATACTTTTTTTAGTATAATCATAGACGGTACATTCGAATATCCCCACATAAATTAAGTCCTGGGAAAACTTAATTTAAGTAAAAGGAGAAAAAATATGACAAGTTATATGCAAAAAAAAGAAACTGTAGATCGTAAATGGTATGTAATCGACGCTGAAGGAAAATCTTTAGGTAGAGTTGCTTCTTTAGCAGCAACATACTTACGTGGAAAACATAAGCCAACTTATACTCCACATATTGACACTGGTGATAATATCATAATTATCAATGCAGACAAAGTTAATTTAACTGGTAATAAGTTAGAAAACAAAATGTATTACAATCACTCAATGTACACTGGTGGATTAAGAGAAAGAACTGCTAAAGTTATGAGAGAACAATACCCAGTAGAAATGATGGAAAGAGCTGTTAAAGGAATGCTTCCTCATAATAGACTAGGTAGAGCTATGGCTAAGAAGTTATTCGTATATGCAGGAAATGAGCACAAACACATGGCACAAAAACCAGAAGTGCTAGAAGTTAAGTAGGAGGGTTTAAGTTATGGCAAAAGAAAAGAAAAATATCTATACTGGAACTGGACATAGAAAAACAAGTGTAGCACGTGTTACATTAACTCCAGGAAAAGGAAAAATTACAATCAATGGTCAAGACGTACACGACTATTTACCTTTCGAAGTATTAGTAATGGATTTATGTCAACCATTAGATATTACAAATACTAGAGAAATGTTCGATGTAGATGCAAAAGTAAAAGGTGGAGGATTCCAAGGACAAACAGGAGCTATCCGTTTAGGAATTACAAGAGCTTTATTAGATTATGATAAAACTACTCCAGCTGATTCTGAAAATAGCTATAGAAAAGTTCTAAAAGCGGCAGGATTCATTACAAGAGATTCACGTAAGAAAGAACGTAAGAAACCAGGATTAAAGAAAGCACGTCGTGCTCCACAATTCTCAAAACGTTAATTACAAACAGTTTCATTTCAAAGACTTTGTACGCAAAGTCTTTTTTTTGTGTCCGATAATAAAAGTTTGCATATAATACAATAGAGGAGGTAAGAATGCTAAATTTAGAATATCTACAACAATCGTTGATAATCGCTATAGCTTTAAGTACAATAACATGTGCTTTTATTCAAAAGACAAAATGTTGTTTCAATAGTAGCAAGCACTTAGCTTTATATTCGCTACTTGTTAATATATTTGTTGGTATAGTATTTTGTATGACTTTTACGAGTATTGATTTTCCTAATAGTTTATGGATCGGAATGTTTTCCTTCCTTGGCGCTGACACTATATATAAAACACTTGAAGGTAAAGTGTCATCATATTCAGATATAACCAATAAAAAAGGTTTATATATATCAAAAGATAATTTAATTAATAAGGAGGAGGGAATATAAATGGAAAAACCTCTATATCCTTGCAAAAACATGAGGATAACGCAAGGATATAACGAAGGAACGCACTTGGATAGCTTTGCAATAGATGATGCCGGAAAAGATACAAGTATAAGCAAAATACGTGCTCCTTATACAGGTATAATTAAGAAAATATATAAAGATGATGCCAATGAAGTCTGGTTAGAAAGTATAGATAAAGTAGAATACCCTGATGGAACAAAAGACTATTTAACAATGATGTTTGCTCACTCAAATGATGTAAGTAATTTATTTGTAGGAAAAAAAATAGCTCAAAATGAAGAATTCTATAGCGAGGGCACAAAAGGAAATGCAACTGGTAACCATTGTCACTTTGAATGTGGAAAAGGAAAATTCGCAGGTACTGGTTGGCACAAAAATTCATCTGGATATTATTCTATAAATAATGGTAAAAAACCCGAAGAGTGTCTCTGGTTAGATAAAGAAGTAAATGTAATAAATAACTACAAGTACAATTTCAAAAGTATCACAGAAGAAAAGCCTGTCGCACCAGCTCCAACAGAAGAAAAAGAAGACACAACAGAAGAACCTATATTCATTTGCCCAAAAAGTGATTTATATGGTATCTACCTGAAAGCAGGACAAAAAGTATATCTAAAATAAAAAAATGAAGGTAACACTTCATTTTTTCTATCCTAACGCTACATCTAAAATCATCATTACCGAAAAACCAATTAAAGTGAATAACGCCATCAAATCCTTCCTTGAATTAGACTGACTTTCTGGAATCAACTCCTCAACAACAACGTATATCATCGCACCAGCCGCAAAAGCTAATAAAAATGGTAATAATACTTGTATTTTTAAAACTAAAAAAGCTCCAAGTACAGCGGAAATAGGTTCAACAATACCAGTTGCCTGACCTAGAAAGAAGGCTTTTGATCTTTTCATTCCTTCTCTTCTTAAAGGTAAACTAACAGCACTACCTTCAGGAAAATTTTGCAGACCTATACCAATTGCTAAAGTAATTGCGGATGCTAAAGTTGCTCCTTCAATCCCATAAGCCAAAGAACCAAATGCTACACCAATAACAAGACCCTCTGGGATATTATGCAAAGTAATTGAAAATATCAACATCAAACAACGTTTAACTTTACCAGCACCATTATTGTTATTTTTAGAAGAAAAATGACTAAATACCTTATCACCTATAAATAAAAGTAATCCCCCAGACATAAATCCTATAAAAGCAACAAGCCAAGGTGTCATTTTCAAATTACTAGCCATTTCAATAGATGGACTAAGTAAAGACCAAAAAGAAGCTGAAATCATTACACCGGCTGAAAAACCTAACAATGCATCCATTATTCCTTTTCTAACTTCTTTAAAGAAAAATACTATAGAAGCACCAAGTGTTGTAATACTCCAAGTAAATAAAGCTGCTACTAATGCTTGTATTACTGGCGATAATTCACTAAAAAAATCTAACATTATATCTCACCAGTATAAAATATGCAAAAAATAAAACAACGTTTAGGCAAAAGTCTAAAGAATTAGTTAAACATAACATTAACGCAAAATATTTCCCTATCATTAAACAAATTTCCTAAAAACATTTGTTATTGTATAAGTATTGTGATAGTATATAAAGAAAACAAAAAAGGGAAGTGTAAAAATGACAGAGTACCAACGTTTAGAAACGAAAATAGAAAAATATCTAACAAGAGTAGATGTCAAAAAAACAACAAGTATAGTAAGCGTATATGACGTATACAAAGCCCTTGAAGATAAATTTAAAGAACTAAGAGAAATACAACTAAGTACCAAATTAATAGAAAAAATAAATAATGATAATACAGTAATAAGGCAAACAGGCAAAATATTTAAAGATAAAGAAATCATCTATACTAAAATATTAGATAATATTCTCGCAACAACAGAAAAAAACACTTCTAAAATAACCTTCTTTTATGGAAAAGGAAAACACCCAGAAAAATTTACCATCTTAAAAGACTTCAATGACAATGACATATATTTTTCAGAAGATACAAAGCCAGATAAAAATTTCATATCTAAATATTATGATGACATAATCTATATTTTTGACACACTAGAAGTATTTGCCAAATTAACTAAAAGTGATATAGGTATAGGAACGGAAAATTACAATTTAAAACCAATGATATTTACTGATGGCTTCCTAACACTAACAATAGCCTTTGATACACTAGGCAAAGTAACTACAAATATCTCCATAAATAAAACAGAAGATGAAAAAGAAATATATAAAAGAAATTGGTATACTAGAAAAAGCTTATCCGAAATCATTTCAGAAAATAATGATGAAATCCTAAAAAAAATACCAATTAACATAAATAATATAGATCCTAAATATCAATCTATCATAAATGAATATACAAAATATAATTAAAAATATTTAATTCTTATTTAATAAAAAACTGTATAATTATATTGAGGGATGAATATATGAAAATACTAATTATTGAAGACGAATATAATCTAGCTGACGCCATAAAGGAACGTTTAACTAAAGAAAATTACTTAGTAGACATAAGTCAAGATGGAGAATTAGGCTTAAACGAAGCACTAACTGGAGTATATGACTTAATCATATTAGATGTTATGTTACCAGGAAAAAATGGTTTTGAAATATTAAAAGAGCTAAAAGAAAACAATATCGAAAGTAAAGTCATTATGTTAACAGCCAAGTCCATGTTAGATGATAGACTACAAGGCTTTGACTTAGGAGCAGACGATTATTTAACAAAACCATTTTATGTAGAAGAGCTACTTGCCAGAATAAATGTTCAGTTAAAGAAAACAAATGATAAGACTCTAAAAAATATTTTAAAATATAAAGATATAGAGTTAAATATCAAAACATCAAAACTATCATGTACAAGAACTAACGAAACCGTAGAATTAGTTTGCAAAGAGTACCAACTACTAGAATATTTTATAAATAATAAAGAACAAGTACTCTCAAAAGAACAAATATATGATAGAGTTTGGGGAGTTTATAATGAGATAGAATCAAATAACTTAGAAGTATATTTGACATTCATTAGAAAAAAATTAAAAGCCATTGGCTCAACAGTAAATATAAAATCTCTTCGCGGACTAGGATATAAAATGGAGGATAAAAATGACTAAATTAAGAAAAAAAGTATTTTATACTATCTTTATAATTTTATCCATATCAGTACTAAGCTTTATTCTCACCTATAATATCAGTAAATATGTAGAGCAAAGAAAAAACATCAGTAATAGTCTAAATATTGTATCAAATAATAACGGAGATAAAAATCCAATTGAAAAACCCGTAGAACAAGCCCCGACAACTCAAGACAATGAACCATCAAATCAAGAACCACCAGATAAAAAAGAACCAAGTAGAATAGATGAAAATACAAAATTTATGGATTCAGTAATATATACAATCTTAATAGATGAAAATAATAATATAAAAGAAATAATAAATCATTCTAATGACAACAAAAATGAAAAAGAAATAAAACAAATTGCCAATAAAATTTTAAAAAATAATAAAAAGAAAAGCAAATACATTGGCAATTTATATTTAAATGATTATTCATACTCATATACAGAAAATAATTCCTTAGTAATAATAGATAATGCCAGAACAAAAAAAACACTAACAACATCACTAATAAGCTCCATAGTAATATTCATTTTAATTGAAATAATTATCTATCTAATATCAAGAAAAATCACTGCTTGGATTACTGTACCAGTAAAAGATAGTTTTGAAAAACAAAAACAATTTATTGAAGATGCTTCTCACGAACTAAAAACTCCTTTATCAGTTATAATTGCTAGTACAGAAGCTTTAGAAGATAATCCAAAAGAAACTAAATGGCTTAATAACATTAAAAATGAGTCAGCAAGGATGTCAAATCTAATCAAAGACCTTTTAGATCTAGCTTCATCAGAAAAAAAAGGAACTTATAGCTACAAGGAAGGAAATTTATCTAAATTAATAGAACTATCAGTGTTAACATTCGAAGGAAAAGCCTTTGAGAAAAACATAAAACTAAAATATAACATTGATAAGAATATAGAAATGAAAATGGACGAAAATAGTATCAGACAGTTAATAGAAATATTACTTGATAACGCCATAAAACACTCTAAAGATAAAGAAACTATAAAAATAACGTTAACAGAAAACAATAATGAAATAACATTAAAAGTAATAAATAAAGGTGAAGGTATACCAAAAGGTGAAGAAGAAAAAATATTTGAAAGATTTTATCGTGTTGACAAATCACGTAATAGAAAAGAAAATAGATATGGCTTAGGACTAGCTATTGCTAAAAACATAGTTATTAATCACTCTGGTACAATAAAAGCTATATCAAATGCTGGTCTAACTACATTCGAAGTTTTATTTAAAAAATAAAACTTTTTTTTAATATTAATTTTCATTTAATAAATACATAATAATATAATGACATGGAAGGAGAAAAAATATGAAAAAAAATAAAAGAACAATCAAAAATATTATATTAACCGTTGTAATAGTTTTATGTTTAGGCTCAATGTATTTAACAATGAACTATATAAAAAATAATACTGAAACTACAACAGAAACTACTAACAACATGCAAATGAACAATAATCAATCTGCACCAAGCATGCCTGGTAATAATGACTCAAGTAATGAACGACCAGAGATGCCTGAAGGAAACACAACAAATAATGAAGGACAAACACCACCAGAAAAGCCAGATGGGAACACAACAAATAGTGAAGGACAAACGCCTCCAGAAAAACCAAGTGATGAAAAAAATGAGGCAAATACCAATGGCAGTGACAATACTGAGTCAACTAACGATGCTTCACAAACAGAAACAAGTGAAAACCCACAAGGAAACAATAATGGTAATGGAAATGGTATGAATGGAAATCCCCCAAGCATGCCTAATGAAGTAAAAAGTACTACTATTCCAACAATATATTATTTTATCTTTGGTATAGAAAGCTTAGTTTTAGCAAGTGCAATAATATACTTAATAATGTCAAACTTCAACAAAAAGAAAATAAAAGAAACATTTGTTAATAAAGATAAAATAACTATAGCTGTTCTATCCGTAATATTATTAGGAACTATACTTACAGTTGCTGACACATTAGTAACAACAAAGTACTTCTTAAATAATAGTAAAAAAACAAATGAACAAAATAGCACGACAACAACAAATACTGCTAGTTACTCAGCAAAAACAGAAATAACAGAAAATAAAGATCTTACAGAAGGAACATATGAGTCAACAACAAAAGATGAAAACGCTATATCCGTATCTGGAGATGTAACTTCTACTCTTTCAAATATTACAGTAACTAAAACAGGTGATTCAGACGGAGGAGACAATACTAGCTTTTATGGAACCAATTCAGCAATAATTGCCAAAGATGGAGCCAATGTAACGATAAAAGACGCAACTATTGAAACTAATGCCACTGGAGCTAACGGTGTATTCAGTTATGGAGGTAGTGCAACAACAAACAATTCATCATCAGATGGAACAACAGTTACAATATCCGACTCCAAAATAACAACAACAAAAGATAACTCTGGTGGAATTATGACTACTGGTGGCGGCATCATGAACGCAACTAATTTAACCATAAATACCGCTGGAACATCATCAGCCGCTATTAGAACAGATAGAGGAGGAGGAACAGTAACAGTTAATAAAGGAACCTATACAACAACAGGACAAGGTTCACCAACAATTTATTCAACTGCAAACGTTACCGTAAATGATGCCAAACTAGTTTCTAAAGCATCAGAAGGAATAGTAATAGAAGGAAAAAACTCCGTAACTATAAATAATTGTGAACTAACTGATACAAATAGTAAATTAAATGGACAATCAACTACATATAAAAACATCTTTTTATATCAATCAATGTCAGGAGATGCCGCAACAGGACAAGCAGAATTTACCGCAACAGATTCAAAAATAACTACTAAAAAAGGAGATTCATTCTACGTAACAAATACAACTGCAACTATAAATCTAGAAAACAACACTATAAAAAACACAGACTCTACAGGAAACTTCTTACGTGTACAAAAAGATTCATGGGGAAACACAGGTTCTAATGGAGGAGATGTTACCCTTAATATGACTAATCAAAAAGCAACAGGAAACATCGTAATAGACTCCATTTCAACATTAACTATGAATATGAAATCATCATCTAGTTATGAAGGAGCAATTAATCAAGATAATACTGCCAAGGCTATTACTTTAAAACTAGATAAATCATCAAAAATTAAATTAACAGCTGATTCATACGTAACAAGTTTAGAAGACGAAGACGAAGACTACTCAAACATAAATTTCAATGGCTACAAATTATATGTAAATGGAAAAGCTATAAATTAAATATAGAAATTGATTCTTTCTTCCCTTAACTAGTAGAAAAAAGAATCTTTTTCTTAACTAAAAAGCACAAATAGAAAGCAGGCGATAATATAAAAAAATATCGTAACGAATGGAAATATGTATTAACTAACAAAGACATGTCCTTACTAAAACATAAAATTTCTAAAGCCTTAGAACTAGATCATAATATAAAAGAAAACGAAAGATACATTGTCCATTCATTATATTTTGATGATTATAAAGATAGAGCAGTATATACAGTAGACTCCGGATTATCCAAAAGGTTTAAATGGAGAATTAGATATTATGATGATAATTTAAATCATATAGTACTTGAACGAAAAGAAAAAATAAATAGTAGATGTCATAAAAAAAGCTGTAAACTTACAGTAGAAGAATATAATACAATCATATCAGGGAATATAACAGATATTTTATATGATACAGATAAAGCTCTAATAAAAGAACTAGCAAGAGACATGTTACTTTATAATTATAAGCCTAAAGTAATTACTAATTACGAAAGAATAGCATACGTAGAAGAAATAACTAATGTAAGAGTAACTTTTGATATGAAAATATCATCCTCAGAAGATATAGAACATTTTTTAGATGGTACATATACTAAATATTACATTAATCCAACAGGTATCAATGTTTTAGAAGTTAAATTTGACTATATATTACCATCTTATATAAGAAAATTAATAGAGTCATATGGATTTAAGCAAACATCTTTCTCTAAATATTTTCAAGCTAGAAAGATTATAGATACATACACAAGATAGGAGACGTAAAATGATAGAAGTATTTGAAAATATATTTAATACATACTCAAATGAGAGTATAACAACAGTAACAATAATATCCGTATTATTAATGGCATTATTCTTAGCAGTATATGAATTTTTAGTTTATAGATTCGTTTCACATAGATCTTTTTATAATAAATCATTCAATATTACAATAGCAGCTTTACCCTTCTTTATAGCAACAATAATACTATGTTTACAATCCAACATAATAATTACCCTTGGTACCATTGGAGCCTTAGCAATAATTCGTTTTAGAACAGCTGTTAAAGACCCAGTAGACATGGTATATTTACTATGGAGTGTATACATAGGTATAATTTCAGGTTGCCAATTATTTGAAGTTGGAGTACTAACCTCAATAATAGTAACAATAGTACTAATAGTATTAAATCATATCGACTTTGATAGAAAACCATTAGTACTAATATTACATAGCGAAAAAGATATTGAAAAAGAACTACAAGAACTATTTAGTGAAAAGAAAATTAGTAATAAATTCAAATCAAGAAATTACACAAATAAAGGATATGATTACGCTATTGAATTAACTACCAAAGATATAGAAGGATTAAAACAAGAACTATCTAGTAACAAGAAAGTAAGTAAATATTCAATTATTGAATATGATGCTGATGACATAGTATAAATGCATAAAAACTGGTTACTCATTATCATACTATTATTCACACTAGCAGCGGTACTATCAATTTCAATAGTAGAAAAAAGCACCAAGTATAATAAATTAGTAGTAAGTAAAGATAAATGGACCTCATTTATTACTACTAATAAAGAACCAAGTACAAATATAAGTCTAAAAAGTATAGAATTTAATGACTATAATTTACTAATAGATAATGAAAATAATATTATATATTATTCTATAGTAGATACTAATACAAAGTACAATCCTTCAGTTAAATATATAGGAAATAAAAAAATTTCTATAGCGGTAAATACTAATATAACAGATAATAGTATAGAAAAAACAGACAAAATAAAAGTATTAATATACAATGATAAAGAATATCGTATATATAGTTTAGTCACTACAACATATCCTATATTAAATATAAAATACAAAGAAAGTATAAATAGAAAAACAAATATTCCTATGAGTATAGAACTATTTGACAATAATGTTAATACCCTAAACAAAGTTATAATATCTACAGGAAAATTAAAAATATTAGAAGAAAATAAAGAATATAGTCTTTCTTTAACAAGATCTTCAGTAGGAAAAGATACAAAGAATAATTATATTTCAATCTTTAATATGAAAAAAAGTAATGAATATATAGTTAAAGAAGTAAATGAAAGTACAACAGATTTAAACTATATTAAACTGTTTATAAATAACAAATATACTGGTTTATATTCATTTGAATCTAAATAAGGAAGGAAAATGAATAGATATGAAAAATAGATGGAAAAAGATAACTAAGAAAAATAAATTATTTTTAATTATAGGACTAATAATCTTAACAGGAATACTAATATGTTTCTTTATAGCTCTAAAAAAAGTTTTATCAACTAATTTAGCATCACATGAATATGAAATAGCAGTAGGAGGTACTTATAATATATCTGGTAATTCAGGATGCATAGTAATTAATACTAAAGATACTGTTGAATTGAACTTAGAAAATGCTAATATAAGCTGTCAAACAGGTCCTGGAATTAATATAGAAGAGTCAGATGAAGTAATTATTACTTTAGAAGGCGAAAATACAATTACTTCAACTACAACAGAAGAATTACCTGGGGCGATTTATTCAAAAGCAGATTTAGTATTACTAGGACAAGGAAGCCTAAATATTACTGCTAATTATGATGGAATAGTTTCTAAAGATAGTTTAACTATTGAAAATGGAACATATACTATTAAAGCCAATGATGACGGTATTAGAGGAAAAGACAGTGTTGAAATACTTGACGGAATATTTAATATTACTTCATCAGGTGATGGTATTAAGTCAACTAATGATGAAGATTCAGCAAAAGGATATGTAGAAATAAGAAATGGAACATTTAATATAACTAGTAATAATGATGGAATTCAAGCAGAGACTAATTTAACTATTAAAGATGGGACATTTAATATAAAAACAACAGGAAGTGTAAGTACCGAATCCGATTCATCAAAAGGACTAAAAGCAGGAAAATTAATCACTATCAATTCTGGTATTTATAATATTGATACAATAGATGACGCTATTCATTCCAATGGAAATATAGAAATAAATTCTGGTACATTAACAATTAATACTAAAGATGATGGAATACATGCTGATGATACCTTAACTATAAATGGAGGTACAATAAGTGTTGAAAGTTCTTATGAAGGATTTGAAGGAAGCAACATTTATATAAAAGATGGAAAACATAATATAAAAGCAACTGATGATGGAATAAATGCTGCCTCATCTGACTCATCTGCTGAAAAAAACACTAATATGAATGGAAAAGATAATTTTAAAAATAGTACCGGTCTATTAGAAATAACAGGAGGAATAACAAAAGTTATTTCAGATGGAGATGGACTAGATAGTAATGGAACAATTCTTATAGCTGGAGGTACAACTTATGTTGAAAGTACTAATCAAGGACCAGAAGAAGCAATAGACCATGTAGGAACAATGAATATAACAGGAGGAACACTAATAGCTATAGCTAAGAATATAGCCAACGATGATGGAACAGAAATATCTAATATACCATATCTAAATATCTCTATAAATAATGGAACAGGTAAAATATCAATAGGAGATATTTCATATACACCAAGTACTTCAGGATATAAATATATTCTAATCGCTAGTACAAGTTTATCAACAGGAGAAAATACCCTTTATTATGGCTCTAACTCAAAGAACGTAACTTTATCAACAGGAATAATAAGTAATGTATCAGGAAATCAAGGAGGACCAGGCGGAAGAAGATAATCTGCTAAAAATGTCATAAACAAATATAATAAAACAAAAACAACTCAAGCGAGAAACTTGAGTTGTTTTTTTGAATATTATTATATAAATATTAAAATTCCATTGGATTTTTTGGTTCAAGACGACCTTCACAATTTGTACAGTCAAAAGACGGAAGATTTTTATTTCCAGCAATTTCATATATATCTTTAAAATGTTTTATAACTTGTATGGGCATTTTAGTCTCTATACCACATTTGTTGCATTTATATTCAAAATATTTTAAGTCATGGTTATTTTCACTATCTTCCTCACAGAGTTTATAAAATTCAACACCTAAGACTCTAGAAATTCTCCATATAGCACCCAAAGAAAACGTTTGATGATATGACGACTCAATTGCACTAATAAAAGAAAGAGAATAATCAATTTCCTCAGCCAATTTTTCCTGAGTCCATCCCTTTAATTTTCTATATTTTTTTATATTTTTTCCAATAGTTTCATAAATGTAGTTTTCATCATCTTTATTAAATTTCATTATAAATCACCTCTATCTACATTAATGTAAATTTAAGTTGCAAAAATGTTGATACATTAATATTATCTTACAAACATGGTGCAATTATAATATTGTATTAGTGCTACAATTTAAAAAAGATACAAAAATAGTGCAATATTTGTCGCAATATGTTATATTAATAATAAAGTAAAGTAAAGAGGAGTTTAAGTTATGAAGAAAAAGCGATTAGCATTAATAGGAGTAGTAGTCCTAATACTTACTGTAGCAGGATGTTTTTTATTACAAGGCAAACTACTAAAAGACAAAGAAGAATATATTGATAAAGTTCTAAGAAAACCAGCATATTCATACTTGCCTGTAGAAGCAAAAGATTATATAAAGGAAGTATATAGTCAAACTGGTAATATTCTTTTAAGCGAAAAAAACAAAAAAAGAAATAAACCATATTTAAATCCTTTATATGTCGAATATTTAACATTCGATGATGTACAAAAAAACGATTTGGAATTAATTCCAACACCTACAGTTACAGATTATAATAGTCAAACTGTAGACAATGATGAAAACTTACCCAGTAAATATGATTTAAGAGATGTGTCTGGTAAAAACTATGTAACTCCGGTTAGGAATCAAGGTAAACTTGGTACTTGCTGGACATTTGCTAGTGCTGGTACAGTTGAATCATATCTACTAAAAGCAAATAATAAATCATATGATGAAAACTCTTTGTTGATATCTGAAAGACAAATCGACTATGCAACAGCAATTGATGGATTAAACGATTATAAGAGTGAATATGTTTCTTTTGTTCAAAGAAAACTAGGTTCTGGTGGGAATTTCTACATATCTACTGTTGCTATGGCAAATGGTGTATCATTATTTAATTACAATAATTTCAAAAAATACAATGACACTGATCTTAGTACAATGGAAATGAGCGAAGTATTAAACTATGCAAAATCAGAATATGAAGTTAATTCTACCAATATGATTTCAACACCAGGATTCAGATTATCTACTGATAAATTAACTGAAGAACAAAAAACAGAGAGAAATAACTACATAAATGAAGTTAAAACAGAAATTATGAAATATGGAGCTGCTTATGTATCAACAAGTGTAGGAAACGGTTGTTATTATTATGATGCCGATTTAGATAATATGGTAATTGATGTTTACTATTGTAATAGGTTATCAGGTGGACATGCTATGCAAATAATTGGCTGGGACGATGACATAGAATACAGTTACTGTGCTGATTCATATAATAATCGAAACACGCCAGTATCTTCCTGCTCAGAAGATCGCATTGTCAAAGGAAAAGGTGTATGGATACTAAAAAATTCCTGGGGTGAAGATAGTCCATATCCATACCTTGCATATGACTCATTACATACATCTGTTGCTTTTGTAACAGATCTTAATGAAACAAACGCTGGAAGAAACATGACTGACCT
This sequence comes from Acidaminococcus fermentans, assembly GCA_963660495.1. GTDB lineage: Bacteria > Bacillota_I > Bacilli_A > RF39 > UBA660 > CAG-877. The sequence goes on along the minus strand of CAVKYO010000036.1, from coordinate 16,554 downwards.
TTCAGGAGAATGGAAATATAGCTATATACTTGGAAGTGAACTAGAGGACATATCTAGTACTGAATTATCTATGAAATCAACAAAAATTGAAGATAATAATAAAGACTTATATTCAGAAGAATTAAGAAAAATCAAGTTTATTTCATTAACATATGATACTACATTTAATATAGCTATTAAGGACTATCAAGGAAATGTATCAAAAATAACTAAAACAAGTGCGATGCCAGGACTTGTAACAGTAGAAGTACCATATAATGTTTATATAGATAAAACATCTACTATCCAAATAACAACAAAAGATGGAAGCTTTGTTGACAAAGTTATGTTATTTACTGCAGGATACTATCTTAATCCAGTTGTTTCATATAAGAAATATGATAATCAAATTTCAACTCCGAAAATCAGACTATATCAGGAATACAAAATGGTAGAATCTAACACGACAATGGAATACAAACTGTATGATAGTAACAATAATGATGTAACTGACAAAATAACATATACAAATAATATCGTTAGCAAAAACAATGCAAATCCACTATTTGATTTTAGTAATCTATCATCTGGCAAATACAAATTAGATACAGTCTACAAAGGAAAAGTAATCAGTACTGATGAGATAGAATACCTTAAAATGGCCGGTACTGGTACAGAAGATGATCCATATGTAATAATGACACCTTTTCATCTTGATCGAATCAGAGAAGACCTTGACGCATATTATGTTTTAGGTGCGGATATTGATATGACAGAAGTAACAAGAGCGGGTGGACTTTTAAGTTATGAAGCACCAAATGGTATTGGTAATCACGGATGGAGACCAATAGATAACTTTTCTGGTACATTAGATGGACAAGGTCATACCATAAAAGGACTATATCAAAAAACATACATAAAAGAGGGTTATAGCTACTCACATATGACAGATAGTTCTAATGCTAGAGGTGGCCTTTTTGATGAATTGGCTGGCAATGTTACTATTAAAAATTTGAATATAGAAAATTTTGATATTTCATTTGTTGACTCTGGCGGAATCCTATTTGCTAATTATGATACACGAGACAAATATAATGTTAATATTGAAAATATAGTGATAAAAAATAGTACGGTAACAGGAGATTCTGGTGGAAATGCACTATTTACAAGTCTTATTACAAAAGGAAACATCAATATTTCGAATGTGTACATAGATGCTGATGTTAATATTAAACAAGCAAGCGGATATTATAATGAATTTTTAGCAGACATTATTTATGGTGGGAAAGTTAATATTAATAATGTGCAATTGTTTGGTAATCTGAATTCAATTAGAGAAAAATATGCATATTTTTATGTAGTTAGAGAAATAGATTGTAATGAAGGTAATATTTCTAACGTATTTTCAAACGTCAATAAAAATTATGATGAAAATACTACGGAAAATTATTTCATAGAAAGAATAGGATATGGATTTAATAATGATTATTCTGGAGTTTTAAATCTAAAAAATGTATACGTTATTAATAACGGTGAAATAGAATTAATACATGATAATGATTTTGGACAATATGAGAACACGTCATCTAATATAGAAAATGTAAAAATGTATCAAAAAGGTATTGATACAAATGAACTACTAAGTGAGAATCAATATGAAAACTGGGAAGATTTTGATAAATATTGGACTATCAAACCGGTAGATAATATTAAAAGATACCCAATGTTAAAAATAGCAAATGTTGAATATACAAAGATAGATGATATCAATATAAAACAAGAATTGAATAGAAAATATAATATGTATGATTATATTTCACCAGATATTTCTATAATAAAAGATACAACATTCAAATCAAATGATGAAAGTATTGCTAAAATAAATGAAGATGGAAGAATCATTCCTGTCTCATCTGGAACGACAACAATTCATGTTGAAAGTTTCTATGATGGATATAGCAAAGACGTTCCTATAACGATAGAATATAAGCCACACTATACAATTAAATTTGATAAAAACTCTGATGCAACTGGTGAAATGGAAGATATAGAAGTTGATATTACAGATGACTGTGTAGTTGAAAACAAATTTGATAGAACATATTATGACTTTACCGGTTGGAGTACTGCTCCAGATGGTAGTAAAAGTGAATATAAAGATGGAGTAGTAACAAAGCAAAAAGATAAGACTGTAATTACTTTATATGCACAATGGAGAGGAAAAAAGTCTGTTATTACAATTGATCCAGCAGGTGGAACTGTAAATCCAACTAGTATAGATGTATATTATGGAGAATATATTGGACAAGTTCCAATTCCTACTAGAAAGGGTTATGGATTCTATTATTATAAGTTTTCTGATGTGCCAGACTTGGGCTTAAGTATACAGGATCTTTCTATACAAAAAGCCAGTTATCAGGAGAATGGTAGAACTTTAGTAGCTCAATGGAGAGAAAATGCCTACACGATAATTTATCATCCAAATGGTGTATCGGCAATTGACTATTCATCGATAGGATTTAATGATAAAGATAGTAAGCTTGAAAAAAATATATATACAAGAGAAGGTTACAGCTTTAAAGAATGGAATACAAAAGCAGATGGGACTGGCACTTCATATGGCGATGAGACAACTATAAATTTAAATAATGTTCCAAACTCTGTGCTAAATTTATATGCTATATGGCAAAAAAATAATGTGGAAGTTACATTTGATGCTACTACTGGAACAGGAACAATGGATAAACAATTAATTCCATATGGTGAAGAAACATCTTTAAATAAAAACACATTTATGAAAACTGGTTATACATTTAAAGAATGGAATACAAAAGCAGATGGAACTGGTACTTCATATAAAGATGAAGAAAAAATAACTATAACTGAAAATATTACATTATACGCTATATGGGAAGAAACATTTAGTTACGAAATAACTGGATATGAACAGGATGAAGAAAATAAATATATTAGTTCCATAAAAGCTGGTACTACTTTAGCTGATTTTACTTCTCACATTAAATTAAATGATAATTATACAATTAAAGTTGATACCAAACAAGTTGATGATAAAGAATTATTATACACTGGTGGAAAAACCAAAATTTATAAAAATAATGAATTATATGCTGAGTACACTAATGTTGTTATCGGTGACGTCAACGGTAATGCTATTATTGATATAATAGATTATATAAGAATCATGAAAGATATAATGGAAACACAAAAATTATCAGGACCTTATTTAAAAGCTGCTGATGTGAATCAAAATGGTTCTATAGACATAATAGATTATATAAGAATTATGAAAATGATCATGGAGGAAAATTAATGAAAAGAAAATATTTGCTAGTTTTACTACTAGCCATAGTCTTAATTCCTTTTAAAGTATGTGCAGCTGGCGGCTTCAGTGTTTCCAGTAGCAGTATCAGTATGTATCCGGGAGAAACAAAAACAATTACAATTACTTCAAATAACGCCGTTGGTAGATTAAATATCTCCTCCTCAAACTCAGGCGTTGCATCTGTTGGCCCAGGAACTATATTTATTCAAGAGCCTGGCTCAACAGGAAGCATTACCATAACAAGCAATAGCGTTGGTACTGCAACAATTTCTGTTGTGGCAACAGAAAATTTTGCTACAATGGATGAGGAATTTTTAACTGGACAAACAAGAACTGTAACAGTAAATGTAGTTGCTAAGCCAGCTCCAAGTCCAACACCTACACCAACTCCAACGCCTACACCACAACCTGGAAACAACAATAATAATAACCATAACAATAACAACAATAATCAAAATAATAAATCACAAAACACTAACATAAAAGAAATAACAGTTGATGGCTATACTCTAACAAAAGTCGATAACAACAATTATACATTAACAGTGTCAAATGACGTTACAAGTATCAACTTAAAAGCAACACCAGAAGATTCTAAATCGAAAATAACTGGTACTGGAAGTCATAACTTAAACATTGGTGAAAATAATATTGAAATTATTGTTACATCTGAAGCTGGAACCCAAAATAAAATTAACGTCAAAGTTACTAGAAAAGATGGCTATTATTTAGATGATTTAGATTCAGTTTTAAATAATGGCAAAATCAAAGACATTAATATAAACATAAATAAAGATACAACAATATCCACAGAAACTATGGAAAAAATCAAAAAAAGTAAGAAGACTGTTAAACTAAATTATTATAATGAGGATAAAAAATTATTATATAGTTTAATAATTGATGGATCAAAAATAAAAAATGCCAAAGATTTTATCACAACAATTTCTTATGAATCAGAAAATAAAAATACCATGTTAAAATTATCAAATTACGCAGATGGACTATATATCAGTCTTAAACAAGAAAAAGATTTACCTACCGGTATGAAAATCAGATTATATGTTGGTGACAAATATAAAGATAATGATATAGTAAATGTTTATGCATACAATAAAGATAAATTAGAATTGGTAAAAAGTAAGATAAAAGTAGAAGATGGATATGTAGAATTTGATGCGGTTGAAGTATCAGACTATTTAGTTACAAAATCAACAGTACCAGGTGAAATAAAAGTAGCTGAAACTGGTTCTTCATCAAATACATTATCAATAGTTTTAATTATTATGCTAATACTATTAGTTGCGGCATTTGTCTTATACATTTTAAAAAATAAAAAAGATAAAGAAGATAATAAAAACATGTTAAATGTTAATTCTAATTATTCAACAACTGATGATTACAAAATATTAGAAAATGAGATTACAAAAGAAGAAAGTACTAAAAGTGATACTGTTGTAAATACAAATACAAACTATGAAACAATAAATCATACATCATTTTTTCAAAACAATACTGATGAATTGAATAATACTAATGACGATAATTTAATTTAATTGAAAATATAATAAAAAATAAAAGGAGTTATAAAGATGGAAGAAAAAGAATTATTAACAGAAGAAAATTATCAGAAAAGTAAAAAAAAGGTAATGAGAATTGCTTTAATTATTTTCATGCTTGGTCTTTTAATAGGCGGTGGATTAATTATAACCGGTTTAATTAAAACAAAAGAAATAAAAAAGCAAAATGATTTAATAATACAACAAATTGAACAAAATAATGAAACAAGAACGGCTACTGATATACAGAATGATATAGATAAAGTACAAGCGCAAATAGATGAAATAGATAAAAAAATAGACAGTGTAGAAGCCGAAAAATCAAAGTTACGCACAGAACAAAGTCGGATTTTTGTAGATGATAGAGGATTTAGTGATAGATATTATGCCAAAGAAGATGAGATAAATGCAAAACAAAATGAAATAAATGATTTAGAGAAAGAAAAATCAAAATTAAACTCTTCTTTATCAGATTATAAAACAGAATTATGGAAAGTTAATTCAGGGTACAATGATAGTAAAAAGCATATAGAAGAAGCAAGAAACACTATTTCTACTAGAAAGTATATTCCATTATATATGTTTGGAGGATTTATTATAATTGCATCTTCCATGATTGCATTATTTTTTTATACCGCTGGCAAAGGCAGAGAAATAGCAGCCTTTACAACACAACAAGCTATGCCTATTGCTCAAGAAGAAATGGGAAAAATTACACCAACGGTTGGAAATATGGCTGAAACAATTTCTGAAGGTGTTGCAAAAGGTATAAAAAGTGGAATCAAAGATGTTGACGATGAAAAAGAAAACTAGTAAATAGTAATGGAAAACAGATAAGAGTAAAATCTTATTTGTTTTTTTATAATCTAAAAAACATATACTTAAATAGGTGAAAGTATGCTAAAAAATAAAATCAGAACTATTGTTATAATAACTCTTATTCTTCTTATATTATCGGCACAAGTTATTTCTGCTAAAACTCTGTCTCTATCAGGAATAACTATAACTGTTGATGCCGGACACGGTGGAAGAGATCCAGGAACCATATACGGAAAAATATATGAAAAGGATATTAATCTAGAAATTGCTAAAAAGCTAGAAAAAGAACTAGTACACTCTGGTGCGACTGTATACATGACAAGAACTGCAGATGTAGATCTTTCTTCAATATATGATTCCAAAAAGAAAAGAGGCGACCTCTATCGTCGCCTTCTTCTTATAAAAAAGAACAATAGTGATTTATACGTTTCAATTCATGTTAACTGGTATAACAATTCATCATATAAAGGAGCAGAAGTACTATATAATCCAATTAATGAAAATAATAAAATCCTAGCTGACTGTATTATGAAAGAATTTCAAAATGAACTAAATAGTACGAGAACTGTTAAAAAAACAGATTTATATATGTATAGGAATACAACTGTACCTGGAGTACTAGTTGAAACAGGTTATTTATCAAACTATTCCGAAAGAACACAATTACTTAATCCTGAATATCAAGAAAAAGTAAGTAAAGCAATAACTTCTGGAATTAAGTCATACGTAAAAGAAATAAGTGCCTTAAAATCACTTTAATCATATAAACAACAAACTAGCAAAAACCATCAATAAAACGAAATATCTATTGTAAAAAACTAGAATTCAAGCTATAATTAGCATAGAGTATAAAGAATAGCGGGTGATTTCTAGTGATAGTTCGATTAATCAAAAAAACTAAAATATACAACTTTACACTACCAACCAAAGTAGCCGGAAACTACTGGATAACCGATAATGATTATCTAGGAAATACTAGAAATCTAATTAATGTAGAAGAATTTGAAGGTCATTGGAAAATTAAAAGTGACTTTGAAACTAAAATCATGTTAGGAGAGAATGAAATAGAATCAGCTATATTAAATGAATATAGTCTTTTCTTCTTAAAAATAAATACAGATAATGAATATGTTATATTATATTGTTCACCATCAATTGAACCTAATATCAACCGTCTTCACTTAAGAGGTGATTGTGAAATAATCATCGGTAATGATCAAGGTGCCACAATTTGCTACAACTATCCATTAATATCAAGACAACAAACTAGGTTAATATACAACAAAGGAAACTGGTTAGTACAAGATTTAAATAGTAAATATGGTACATACGCTAATGATGTTGCGGTAACATCAAAAACATTAGAATATGGTGACATTATTTTCATCATGGGACTTAAAATAATAGTACTAAAAGATTCAATTATTATTAATAGAATTAGTAATTTAGTAAACTACGATCAAAGAGTTTTAGAACCAGACCATCCTTGGGTACAAAATCAAACTGAAATGGATAATCTAGATGAAGAAAACGTAGAGTTCTTTAAAGAGGATGACTATTTTTATCGTGCACCTAGATTTAAAACAAAAATTGAACCAGTAAATATTAATATTGATACCCCCCCTGGAAAAACACCAGAAGATAAAACGCCTTTAATTTATACCGTTGGTCCTATGTTATCAATGTCAATGATGTCAGCAGCTTCAGGAATAACTGCCATTCAAGGCTTAGCAGACGGTTCTCAAGATTTTAAAAGTGCCGCTCCATCCTTAATAACAACAGGTGTCATGCTTTCAACCATGATTTTATGGCCAAGCTTAACAAAAAGATATCAAAAAAAACAAAACATAAAAAAAGAAGAAATGCGTCAAGAAATGTATACCCAGTATATAGCGTCAAAAAGAACTGAGATACAAGAAGAAATGAAAAGTCAACGTCAAATATTAGTTGACAATTATCTTCCAATTCAAGAAACAAAAGAAATTATATATAATAAGAAAAGAAATTTATGGGAAAGAGAAATAGATCAGGCAGACTTCCTAGACTTAAGACTAGGTATTGGCTCAACAGAGCTAGAAGGAAATATAAACTTTCCCCAAGAACATTTTTCAATAGACTCCGATAATTTGCTTCAAGAAGTATACAAACTAGGAGCAGAAACAAGAGTACTAGAAAATGTACCTATTTCACTTTCATTTGTGGATAAAAATATTTCAGCAGTCATTGGTACAGCTGAAAACAAACAACAATTCATAGAAGGATTAATTCTTCAAATGATAACCTATCATAGTTATGAAGACTTAAAAATAGTTTTACTAACAAACGAAAAGAATATTAGTAAATGGGAATATTTAAAAATTTGTCCACATTGTTGGAGTAACGACAAAACTATCAGGTATTTTGCCACAAATCTTGATGAAGCTAAAGAAATATCCCTAGCTTTAGAGCAAGAATTACAAGCCAGAAAATATAAAGATACTGATACACATGAACTAAATAATGTTGACTACAAAAAATATAAGCCATACTACATGATAATAACAGATGACTTTAAAGCAGTTCGTGACGTAGAACTTGTAAAAGATGTTTCAGCACTAGAACTAAATGTTGGCTTCAGCTTACTAGTTATTAGTCCAAGATTAGTTAATTTACCAAATGAATGTAAAACATTTATAAGTATTGGTGATAAAAAATCAGGAGTATTTGAAAACGAATTAGTATCAAATAAGCAAAAGGAATTTGTTGCGGATGTTGACCCTACATTAAATATGTATGAATGTTGCAAAATTATAGCCAATATTCCGATAGATATAGCAAAAGAAAATCAAGCATTACCAATGAGCTTAACTTTCCTAGAAATGTACAATGTCGGAATGATTGAACAATTGAACATTCTAAATCGCTGGAAATCAAATGATCCAACAAAAACACTTCAAACTCCAGTTGGCGTAGATAAAGCAGGTGAATTATTTAAATTAGATTTACATGAAAAAGCACATGGTCCACATGGCTTGATAGCAGGTATGACTGGTTCTGGTAAATCAGAATTTATAATTACTTACATCTTATCCATGGCAATAAACTATCACCCTTACGAAGTATCATTTGTACTTATCGATTACAAAGGTGGAGGTTTAGCTGGAGTATTCCAAAATAAAGAAACTGGTATGAAGTTGCCACACTTAGCTGGTACTATAACAAACTTAGATACCGTTGAAATGAATCGTTCATTAGCTTCAATTCAAAGTGAACTTCGTAAAAGACAAAGAATGTTCAATGAAGCTAGAGATAAATTAGATGAAAGTACTATTGATATTTATAAATATCAAGCTTTGTATAGAAAAGGTTTAGTAGATAGACCTATATCACATTTATTCATCATTTCTGATGAGTTTGCTGAATTAAAAGACCAAAGACCAGAATTTATGGACCAATTAATATCAACTGCACGTATCGGTCGTTCTTTAGGTGTCCATCTTATTCTCGCAACACAAAAACCTGCCGGAGTAGTTAATGATCAAATCTGGTCAAACTCTAAGTTCCGTGTTTGCTTAAAAGTACAAGATAAATCAGACAGTATGGACATGATTAAATGTCCAGATGCAGCTTCATTAAAAAATGCCGGACGTTTCTTCTTACAAGTTGGTTATAATGAATTATTTGCTCAAGGACAAGCTGCATGGGCAGGAGCACAATACTACCCAGCTGAAAAAAGAAAGAAAAAAGTAGATCAAAGCATTAACTTCATTGATAATACCGGTAACAGTATTAAGAGTTTAGATAATAAACAAAACGAAGTTCAAGTAACATCAAAAGGTGAAGAAATAACAAATATTATCAAATATATAATTGAAGAAGCAAAACAAACATCGGCACGTATACCACAACTATGGCTAGATAGAATTCCAAATTATATCTACGTTGAAGACTTAAAAACTAAATATAACTATACAACCAAAAAGAATAGTATTAATCCAATCATTGGTGAATATGATGATCCAGATAACCAAAGACAAAATGTTTTAACACTACCTTTATCATCAGGTGGCAACTCTATAATCTATGGTTCAACAGGTTCAGGTAAAGAACTAATGTTATCAACAATTATATATTCAACTATAACTACACATGATTCATCAGAAGTTAATTTTTATCTTCTGGACTTTGGTGCAGAAACACTAACAATGTTTAAAAATGCTCCACATATAGGAGAAGTATTGTTATCTGGAGAAAGCGAAAAGATAGGTAATTTATTCAAACTAATTACTCAAGTAATGGATGAAAGAAAGAAAATATTTGTCGACTACAATGGTTCATTTGATTTTTATATAAACCATGGTGGAAAACAAATGCCATTAATTGTAGTTGCAATAAACAATGTCGAAGGATTCCTTGAATCATATCCAGACTATGAAGATATTTTAGGTCAAATAACAAGAGAATGTTTAAAATATGGTATCGTCTTTATTTTAACCACAAATGGACCTAATACTATCAGATACCGCCTTCGCCAAAACTTTGCACAAAACATTGTCTTACAATTTAATGATTCATCTGACTATGCTGCTGTTCTATCTGGCGTACGTAAAAAAGAACCATCAAAAAGCTTTGGTCGAGGCTTAGTTGACAAAGATGGTATCTTTGAATTCCAAACTGCGTACTCATTTAAAGAAGAAAAAATGGCAGACTACATTAGAGTCATCTGTAATAAATTAAATAATATCTGCGAATTTAAAGCTAAAAAAATACCTATACTACCGGAAACAGTTACTCAAGAAGACTTGTTACCATCATTACGTGGTCTATTATCAATACCAGTCGGTATAGAAAAAGAAACATTAGAAATAGCAGATATAAGTTTAAAGAATGGTATTTACGTAATCACTGGCGAAGATATAACATCCCTACAACCATTCTTAACCGGACTATCTAGAATGCTTTTAAAAATACCAAGCAGCAAGTGTATTATACTAGATGCACTTAGTATATTATCAGATAATCCACCTAAAGATGTTACATATGACAAAGGAAACTGTACATCAGGTATGGAAGAAGTAACGACAGCTCTATATACTAAACAGGTTGAAAATACCGAAGACCCTATAATTTGTATAATTACTGGTATAAGTACACTACTATCAAAATTAGATGCTGTTAAAAAAGGCGAGTTCACAACTAACATAAATGAGGCGGTAAAACTAGGAACAATTAAATTTATCTTTGTAGAAACAATAGATAATATTAAATCACTTAATTATGAAACTTGGTTTAAATCTAATGTAGACTTATCTGAAGGAATCTGGATAGGAAATGGAATTAGTAATCAATTCACACTAAAAGTAACTACAAATTCACGTTTACTAAGAGTAGAACTAGAGCCAAACTTTGGATATGTAGTAACAAAAGGAAAAGCAGCTGTTACTAAGTTCCTTTCAGACGAGTAGGAGGTAATTATGAATAAAAATAAAATATTAATATGTTTATATATTCCTCTAATAGAAAAGAAATATGATTTATATATTCCAATTAATAAAAAAGTTGGTACAATAAAAAAATTAATAGAAGAAGGTCTATTAGAAATAACTGAGAATGATTATGTTATCAGTCCAGAAACTAACTTTTATAGTAAAGACACTGGTCAAGTATATGATGTTAATCAAACTGTAAAAGATACTGATTTAAAAAACGGCTCAAGAATAATTCTTATATAAGGAGGCACTTATGACAGAATATGAACAATATGTCGATGCTGTTAACAAAATATATAGCTACTTAGAAATGATGAAAACAGTATGGACAGATCAAGACAATATTAGTTATCTAGACAATTTAGAAACTTATAAACAAGTTGTAATCAATAATGCTAATATATTTGATTCAAATAAAAAATCATCAAGTGAAATGGAGGAGTTAGGAAATGACTAATGAATCTATAAGTATAGACCAAGTAGCTATAGAATTAAACAAATATGCCGAAACTATCAGGAATCTAGCTCAAGGTAAAGATGCAGTCCAACTAATAGAATTTGTTGATGCTGTAGTAGACTATGCTAAATTCATAGAAAATACTATTGAATTAGAAAAAGCTGCTGATAAGGCCCTTCAAGGATTAATTGATTTAAAAAAATAAGAACTTTCAAATTACGAAAGTTCTTTTATATATCTATTTAAAGTAACTTTAGGGAAATAGTATTTCAAAATATTAGCATAGTCACAACCGTTTTTAGCTATCTCATTAGCACCAAAGATACTAAGTCCATAAAAATAACCAAAACCTAAACAAATAAATCTTATATAGTTTTTATTAACGATAATATTTATTGCTCTAGACTTAATATTTAACATTTTAACTATGTCATCACCAATGAATACAGCTTCATCTATTTGTAGTTTATCAACAAATCCATTTTCATCAAGAGATAATGCCTTAATAGTACTCTCATCAGTAATTTTAGTTTTAAGTAATTTACTCAAATCACTATAATTATAATCTTTTATATTAACATAGTAAGGAGAAGCCATATCCCAACTACTAGAAACTTCTGAAAGATACCCATATTTATTAGAACTCAAAGTCTTTCCATTATTACAATAATGTGTAAAAGGTAATATATAATAATTATTATAAGTTAAGAATAAACAGTCAGTATCTTTAACTGCTTCCTCAAGCATTTTTAAAATATCATCAAAGTCACTAAACCAAGATAATTTATAATATGATAAAGGTCTATAATTAACAAATTCATTAAAAGATAATATTATTCTTTTTTCACTCATCTCTTTAAAAGCATAAGTTCTATATAAAATTGCTAAAGCTTTTAATGTTTCTATCTCAATACCTTTATAATATCTACTAGCTAAACATCCAAGTAAATATTCTTTCAAAGATATCTCAATCTTAGCCTCATTTTCTAATTTTACAGTTACCATGTATTGTTCATTAGAATAATATAAATCTTCTTTTAATACTTCTATTTCCACATCATCCTTACTAATATCCAATGCTTTAACAACGATACCATCTATAACTAAATAGACTTTATTCCCATTATAATTAATTCCATTATTTCTAACAAAGTTTCTAGTTCTTCTTGTTATCTCTTTATCTGAAGAATTAAAAGCTATCTCTTTTGAAAACTCATAGCTCATAGTTAAATACAAGTATAAAATATTTTCCATTCCATTATTTCTAATTTCATATTTATAAAACATAATATCACCTAGAAATAGTATGGAATTTATAAATTAAAATATACAAAAAAGAACCTAAAATTCAAAATATTTAAGTTCTTTATCTAACTCACAGTCAAGTCCTGTAATATAACTTTTATTAATAAATACTTTTTCTAATTCTATATCTTTTCCATTTATATAGTCAAAACTGGCACATACCATCACTTTTGCCAACTTAAGAGCTCTTAAGTATAAATCTAAGAAACTCTCATCACTAGTTAAACTATAATCACTTGGATTACGCCATAATTTATGATTTTCATTTAAAAAATTATGTCTATCATTTAAAGGATAATGATAACTAATAGCTTCAAATCTAAAAACACGTTTACTAGTAAAAGTATCAGCTAATTTATAAAAAAACTTTTTAATACCATATCTATCTTGTCTAAATATAAATATAGAATTTCTCATTTGTTTTAATGACTTATAATATATTTTATCCATATTATCTACATCATATGTTTCTTTAAATGTATATTTAATTGTATCTTTAAGTTCATTTGAAAATTTACTTGTATCAAAACTAAACTTACTTATATTAAATTTATATGGATTAATTGATTCTCTTCTTTTAATCATATCATTATCTAAAAATGTTTCCATAAATGTATGTACATTATTATATTTATATGTGCTTTTATCATTTTTATTAAAGTATCCAGTTTTATAGTAAATATAAGGATGTACAGTAGAATCTAATACGAAGTGACAAATAGTTCCTACTAAAAATGAATTAACATCTATATCTTCTATATTATTTTCTTTAATGTAATTAATTAAGTTAACAAAAAATTCCTGTGTTTTATTAGTATGAAAGTACTTTTGGAAATTCCTTATTTTTTTACCAGGTAATACACTAAATAAATTGTAAAACATTAATGAATCAGTACTTTGACCAAACATTTTCAAACGATTGACATCAAGTTTATTTTTAATCTCTCTTGGTAATATATCATTTAAATCCTGAGCAAAATACGCATGAACAACAGTTGCTGGCATAAACGAACCCTCCTAATCATATAAAGTATAATATGAATATTCCCTAAACAAGTTGATTATATCATAATTTTTAAAATTTTCATATTTTTACCATACTTTACTACTAATGTTATGATATAATCTATGGTAGGTGAGATTATGATAGAGAAGCAATTTAAAACCTTAGATGAGCAAATTGAAATATTTAAACATAAAGGACTAATAATTAAAGATGAGAAATATGCAAAAGAAGTCCTATTACGTGAAAATTATTTCTTCATTAATGGATATCGTCATCCATTTTATAAGTCAACAACTGAAAAGATATTCGTTACCGGAACAACATTTGAGGAATTATACAGCCTATTTTTATTTGACCGTTCATTTAGAAATGTCTTATTTAAGTACTTATTAGTAATTGAGAATAACTTGAAGTCAATTACTTCCTACCAATTATCTAAAAAGTATGGATATAAGGAAAAAGATTATTTAAAAGCCCGGAATTTTACCCAGATTCCAGATCGTCAAAGACAAGTAAATGATCTTATTAAAAAAATGAAAAGACAAATAAGAATAAATGGTTCACAACACAGTGCTACATCTCATTATGTTAACAACTATGGATATATACCTCTTTGGATTTTAGTTAAAGTTTTATCTTTCGGCGTAGTAAGTGAAATGATAACTATATTAAAACCAGAGGATCAAAAAGATATAAGTAACATATATGGAATAACAACAACTGATTTTATTGCATATTTACCAATTCTAGCTAATTATAGAAATCTTTGTGCCCATGAAGATATTCTATTTGAAAATAGAACTCAGCGGGAAATAAATAATACTATATATCATAAATTACTAAATATTCCAAAAGAAGACAATGAATATATCTATGGAAAACATGATTTATTTGCTTTAATAATTATTATGAAACAAATGCTTTCAACTGAAGAGTTTAAGAATATGACTTTTGAATTGGATCGTATTGTTCAAACTTTAAATTATAATCTAACCAGTATAAAAATAGATAAAATATTAAATATTATGGGCTTCCCAATGAATTGGGAAGAACTAGCTAAGATAGAAAGGCCGATGTTTAATGAGGAAAAAGAATAATGAAAATGTTAAATTAATACCTATAATTGTATTTTCTTTTATAGTTGGAGGTCTAATTACTATAGGAATTTTAAGATGGACCCCAATTTTAGACCAAATAATAGGTAACAGAAGTACTGTAATAACTAAAAATGGAACACAAGTATATGAAAAATCATCTCTAGCAGCATCTGTTGAAAAAGTATATGACGCTGTTGTCGTTGTAGAAGGATATCAAAGAGATCAACTAGCATCAACTGGTACAGGTTTCGTTTATAAAACAGATGACAAATATGGATATTTATTAACTAATCAACATGTTATTGCTGATCAAGATAAGGTTAATGTGCTATTCACATCTGGTAAAGAGGTAGAAACTGAAATATTAGGTAGCGATGAGTATTTAGATTTAGCTGTATTAAGAGTTCCTAAAGAATATGTAACACTAGTCGCAACAATTGGCAGTAGTGAGGATATGAGTTTAGGAGATACAGTATTTACAGTCGGATCACCATTAGGTTCTGACTACTATGGAAGTGTAACTTCAGGAATATTATCTGGAAAAGATAGAATGGTTTCAGTAGCCGTATCAAACTCTGGAAGTAATGACTGGGTAATGCGTGTTCTTCAAATTGATGCATCAATTAATCCAGGTAACTCTGGTGGACCATTATTAAATGTAAATGGTGAAGTAATTGGAATTTGTTCTATGAAATTAGTTGATGATGAAATAGAAGGAATGGGATTTGCTATACCGATAGAGTACGCTATGAATCATGCTGAGTCATTAGAAAATAATGAAAAGATAGAATGGCCAGTTTTAGGTATAAGTATGGCAAATGTAACAGATACAGCTCTATTAAGAAGATATAATATTTCACTTGATAAAGATATAACCTATGGTGCTGTTGTAATAGAAGCCGTAAAAGATTCTGGTGCTGAAAAAGCTGGACTAAAAAAAGGCGATGTTATTATAAAAGTAAATGATACAAAAGTAAAAGACTATGCTTACTTAAGATATGAATTATATCAACACCAAGCAGGAGATACAATAGAAGTTACATTCATTAGAGATGGAAAAGAGCAAACTACAAAAGTCACTCTAACAAATAAGTAATTAATATCAAAGCACATCTAAAAAGGTGTGCTTTTCTGTCAATAAGTAAGTAAAGATAAAATGTCAAATTAAAACTGCTATACATAAAAAAGATAAGTAATTAAAGTAACTATTTACAATAAAATTATTATAAAACTGTAAATTATTAGTATCTTATATAACTATAAGAAAGAACAAAAGACAAATTTCAATTTATAAAATTTCAATTTGTCGTTTTTTGGTCGTCACCGATCAAATTTCCTACTTCACAGATAGAGTAACCTCTATTCTCCATAGGCTTAAATTCGCAATAGTCGCTACCGTACTCTTTTTTATTTTCTAATTACGTGCATAATGTATTTTTAGTCCTTC
Source organism: Acidaminococcus fermentans (assembly GCA_963660495.1). Taxonomy (GTDB): domain Bacteria; phylum Bacillota_I; class Bacilli_A; order RF39; family UBA660; genus CAG-877. The sequence goes on along the minus strand of CAVKYO010000036.1, from coordinate 74 downwards.
AAACATAATATTTATGCTGGCATTTATATCTCTATCATTTTCTAAAGCCATAGTTTAAACATGTCCAGTTTCTT
>CAVKYO010000035.1:0-11142 GCA_963660495.1 Acidaminococcus fermentans | reverse complement strand
GATAGAACTTAATATGACTTTTTTATTACTTAAAAGTTTGGCACAATTAAAACGTCTGTCTGTCTGTCTGTCTGTCTGTCTGTCTGTCTGTCTAAGGATAGACTTTATTTTATACCTTGTCAACATATTTATCGCCAAACCTTTACTTTTTTTCTACAATTACATTGTATCAGTTATTAACTTGTTTTTCAAGTACGACTTTGACTTCAAATTTCCAAAAAAAATAGAAAGATTCAAACATCTTCCTACTTTACATAAACAACTACTTTATGCTGTAATTTATCATCTACCAACTTAATCTCTTTTTTAATATCTTTTCCATCAAGCATAATCTTATCCTTACCAGTTCTCTCTATTAAAATATCATAAGTCGTATTTTTATACTTATAAGTTACCTCATACTTCTTCCATTTACTAGGCATACTAGGAGAAATAACTAAAGTATCCCCATGTTTATGAATACCTAAAATATCCCTTAACCCGACATTATAAAACCAAGCAGCAGAACCTGTATACCAAGTCCATCCACCTTGTCCTAAAAAACTAGGTGCAGAATAAATATCAGCCACTATAACATAAGGCTCTACTTTATACTTTAAAACCATATTCTTATCTAAACTCTTATTAATTGGATTAATCATTTGATAATACTGATATGCCTCATCATAATGACATTCCTTAATTAAAGCCATAATGTACCAAGCAACCGCATGTGTATATTGACCTCCATTTTCTCTAATACCTTTATGATAATTCATAATATAACCAGGATTATTTAAAGACTTATTAAAAGCCGGAGTCAATAATTTAACAATACCAGTTTCCTCATCAACTAAATCTTTAGAAACAGAATCCAAAACTCTAGATACCCTATCCTTAGGAATAACGCCAGATATAATAGAAAAACTCTGTGAAATTAAATCTATCTTACATTCACTATTTTCATGACTACCAAGTTTATCCCCATTATCAAAATAAGCTCTTAAATAATAATTACCATCCCAAGCATACTTATTTAAATTAGTCTTCAATAACTTATTAAATTCATAATACTCTAAAACATCTAAATTAATATTAAATTCTTTTATCATTTTAACAAACTTATCAATAATATTATATAAGAAGAAACTTAACCAGACACTTTCTCCCTTACCTTTAATACCAACTCTATTCATACCATCATTCCAGTCTCCACCATACATTAAAGTTAAACCATGACTACCTAATGATGACATTGATAATTCTAAAGACTTAAGACAATGTTTTAATAAAGTATCTTTTTTATCAGTATAACTAAAAACAATACCCTTCTCATTCTCATATTTACTAAGTGCATCTCCTAATACATAAGGAACTTCTTCATCTAAAATAGAAACATCTCCTGTAACATTAACATAATCAATAGTTGCGTAAACTAACCAAAGAAAATCATCTCTATAACGACTTCTAAGTCCAAAATTATTAACATCATGCCACCAGTGTAAAACATCCCCTGAACTAAATTGATGAGCTGCATTAATTAATATTTGTCTTTTTGTATACTCTGGATTTACTAATACTATATTCATAGCATCCTGTAACTGATCTCTATAACCAAAGGCACCAGATACTTGATAAAATCCTGCTTTAGCAATAATTCTAGAAGCTAAAGCTTGATATAAGTACCAAGAATTAATCATAAAATCAAAACTCTTATCTGGACTTTTAACTGAAACAACTCCCAAAGTATTTTGCCAATGTTTCTTAACTTTACCAAGTTCACTTTCTACATTAGAAATATCTCGATATTTATCAATTAATTCTAAATAATCTTTATCATTATTTAAAGCTGCCAACATAAATGAAATACTCTTCTCTTCATCAGGCTCTAAACTAACATTAATATCAATACTCTTAACTAAGATTTTATCTACAACAGAAGATACTATTTTCTCACTAGAAGACATGTAAACACAACAATCACTATAATTAATACTATAAGCATTACGTAATCTTACACAATTATTAGAAGGAATAAACTCTGATAAAATATGTCTAGCAGTCTTTTCTTCAAAATTACCAAGTACTGGATTAATAAAATAACTAACAACAAAATCTACTCTTTTATCAGTCTTATTCTTTAATTTTAATAAATATAATTTAACTGTATCATCAACTGGAACAAATTCTATTACTTCTTTTTCTAATTCTAAAGATTCACTCTTTAAAATACTATATCCAAGTCCATGTACACATAAATCAGGATGAAATCTTTTTCCATCAAACTTAAATCCTTCGGAAACATCAGAAACAACTGTATCATTAGTCCAAGAAGTAATCTTAAACTCTGAAGAATTACCAAAATAAGTATACCCTGCACCAGTATTTGTAATAATTGTTCCAAACTTTTCATTAGAAATAACATTACTCCAAGGAGCAGGAGTTTTATTATTATAAATAATATACTCATTACCTGTTTTATTAAATCCTGCATACCCATTATCAAAAACTAATTTTTCTTTATTTATAATAGGTACATTATCTTCATATTCATCTTTATAATAATTACTAATTTTATTATTTTTCTGTAACTCCTCAACTGCTTCATTTAAAGTAATATGATTCTTTATATCAAATCTAAGTCTAGGAACAACTTTAAATAAATTTATTTCTTCTCTTGATAAACTATGTCCATCTATTACTTTTATAATTCCAGGTGTATGATAAAAACTATTAATAGAATACATTCTATACTTTTCATTTTCTATTTCTTTATTAATTACTTCACTATATTGTTCATTTTCATAATTAACAATCACAACATCTACAAATATAGAATTATTTTTATAATATTCAAAAGCTTTTAAAATACCAAGTACAAAAGATAAATCACTTATATCTTCTATATTAACTAATATTATTGGTCTATCTCCTGATATTCCAAATTTCCATAATCCTGTCTGTGACAAATTATTTTTTCTTAATATATCCATTCTTTCTTCTGTAACAGTTATTTTAGTAGTCTGATATAAGTAATTAAGCATAATATTAAATATTCTTAAGTCATTACCTTTTATATTCATATTTTTAGTATTAATAGCGTTAGCTAAAGCTGATACTTTAAATACTTTATCAAAGTCATATTTAGTTACATAAGAATTAATTATATCTTTAATTTGTTCTCTACTTCTACCAAAACCAAGTACTATATAAACACTCTTACTACTACCTGCTTCTATTGTAATTTTATTTCTAATACTACAAACTGGATCTAAGTTATCTCCTACATAATTACTAAGTTTATTATTTAAAGACACAGGATTAGTAGGATCATATCCTATTCCTATAAAGTTACTTCTTTCTGTTTCATAACTATACTCATCTTTAGCATCTTCTATTACTAATCTATGTACCATATAACTATTAATATTAGAGTCTTTTCTACTCTTTCTAATCATAAGTAATGAATTTGTATTATTATCATATTCACTAGATATGAACATATTATTAAATACTCTATGTGAAACATCATCCATATTTTCAGATAATATAACTTCTGTATAAGTTGTAAGTTCTAATGTTTTTACACTACTTCCATTATTTTTAAATGTTACTTTTCTAATTTCTGCATTATTATCTGTCGCTACTACTATTTCAGTACTTGTGGTTATAACTCCATCTGTTCTTATATATTTTATTTTATCTGATGCAAAAACTACTTCATAATTATCTGGTCTTTTATTAATTGGAGCAAAAGTATTAGACCAAGTATAATTAGTATCTAAATCTTTTATATACATAAATAAACCATAGTCTTGTTCTGTAACTTTTCTATATCTATTTAGTTGTAATGTTCTATATCTAGAAAAACCATTACCTCTATCATTAAGTAGTAAACAGTATTTTTTATTTGATAGAACTGATACTTCTGGCATATATGAAATATAGTTAAATGTTCTAATATCATTTAATACTTTTTCTTTATTATAATTATATTTTTTATAACTATCCATTTTCATATCTATATCACTTCTAAGTTGTACTTTTTCTTTTAGTAGTATTTCAAATGTTCTAATGGAAAGGTTATTATGAAAGTATTTTTTTATAATATCTTTTTTTAAATAATTTACTAGTCCTACTAGTATCATTCCTTGATGATGTGCAAAGTATGCTTCTACTATATTTTTATTATCGTAATCATATGACTCATATAAACCATATTTACCATACATATCTAGTTTTATAAATGTTTCTATATTTGAAATAACTGAGTCTGGAAATAATTCTATTGTCATAATTGATGCATAAGGAGATATAACTACTCTATTTTCTTTATCTTCTTTTGCTTTTAAGTATGGTGTTGAAAATGCTCTATATTTATAGTTTAATGAATCATCTAATTCACTATAAGCTGCTTCACTAATTCCCCAAGGTAATTTTCTTGATACTTTTTCTATATAATCTTTTTGACAGAAATATGCAAAGTAATATGATTCATCTAACAATGTATTAGGATAATTTTTCATAAATAATAATGGCATATAGTATTCAAATGAAGTACCTGACCAAGAAATAAGTCCTTTATGTCCTTTATATGTTGTTAGTGACTTATCTAATGAAAACCAATGTTTTGCTGGAACATCCCCTTTACAAATAGCTAAATAACTAGTTAATCTAGACTCACTAGCGAATTTATTATAATTGTAAATTGATAGTTTTCCTTCGTTATCATCGTAACCTATACTAAATACATTTTTCTTAGTATTATATAGTTTTTTAAAATTAGTATTATTAATTAATTTATCACAAAGTTTTAATATTTTTTCTTCTCCTAATGTATTAAGAAACTCTCTTACAACTACTAAACTAGAAGCAAAGTTACCTGAATCTACTGTTGAAACAAATCTAGGTTGCATTACTTCTTTAGTTTTAATATTATACCAGTTATATAAATGTCCCTGATACTTTTCTAATGTATCGACGCTTTCTAATATGTTTTTTATAAGTGATAATGCACAATCTTTATTTATAAATTCCATTTCATATGCTGATACTATACTTACTAATGAATATCCTATCGCTGTAGGAGAAGTTCTCATATCTAATTTAATTTCTCTATTTTCCTGATAATTATCTGGTATAAGATAATTATATTCTTCAACTAAATTATCTAAAAAGTATTTCCAAGTATCCATTGCCATTGTAATTAATTTATCTTTTTTATTATCACTAATAGTAATATTTTTATTTATATCTAAACTTACAAAGTATAAAATAACAGGAGCTAGTATAAATAAAATACTTATAATGTATGCTGATATATTATTATATAAAAGTCCTATAAGTAAAAATATAATACCAAAAATATAATTAACTATAAATTTCTTAATATAATTACTAAATCCATTTTTAGTATTTTTTACTGTATCCTCAAAGGTAACCCAGTTAAGTAAATTTTTATGTGATATGAATAAACGATACAAAGTTCTAAAGAATGCATCCATATAAAGTTTAGAATAAAATGGTATACATGCAAATGTAATAATTGCTTGAAGGACTATACTTTTTCCCCCAACTAATAAGTTTTTATAATAAACATGCATTGTTTTATTACTTTTAAATGTCATTTTATCAGTAATGAATGAAATAATTGAAAATGCTATTTCAAGTAAAACAAATCCTAAAAAGTAAAGTGAATTAACTTTTCCAAAACAAATTGAAAGTATTAAAACAAGTAATAATGATGGCATTAAAAACATTCTAATTATATTATCTAATATTTTAAATTTAGAAAATAAATTTAATGGATTTTTAACTATCTTATTATTTTTATTTTTTACTTTATTAAAAAGCCAATATAATATTTGTGTATCTCCTCTAGCCCAACGATGATGTCTTGTAGTATCTGTTAAAAAGCTAGACGGAAAGTCATCTATAAGTTCAATATCTGAAACATACCCAGTTCTTAGATAGCTTCCTTCTAATAAATCATGAGACAATATTAAATTATCTGGAAATGTATTATCTAATAATTCGTCAAATATTTCTAAATCATAAATTCCTTTACCTATAAAGCTTCCTTCTTTAAAAAGGTCTTGATAAACGTTTTTAACTGCTGCTGTATAAGTATCGAATCCTCCTACTCCAGCAAATACCTGACTATATAAACTTTTATTAGTAGATTCTATATCAACACTAACTCTAGGTTGCATTATTCCATACCCAGAAATAACTTTAGTTCTCTCTTTGTTTAATACTGGTCTATTCAAAGGATGATCCATTGCTCCTATTAAATTTAAAGCTGTATTTAAAACTAATCTTGTATCAGTATCTAATGTAATAACATATTTTATATTTAGTTTCTTAGAAAATGTATTAATGAAAAAGTTTTCTTTTTGTTCTTTATCACTCATCTTACCTAATAATAGTTTATTAAATTGTAAAAGTGCTCCTCTTTTTCTTTCATATCCTAAATATGAGTTTTCTCCTTCATTAAAGAATCTTTTTCGATATACAAAGTAAAATAAGTCTTTGCCATATTTCTTATTTAGTTTATCTACTATTTCTCTACCATATGAAGAAATCTCCTCATCAATATCAAGAACTTCTTTATCTGAAGAACTAACATCTCCAAGTAAAGTAAAATATAAATTATTAGATTTATTTATTAAGTAAAATGTCTCTAAAATATCAAACATTTCTTTTACTTTTTTTGTATCTGAAATAATTGTCGGTATAACAACCATTGTAGAAGCATCTTCTGGTAAAGATGTTGAATAATCCATCTTAGGTAATATTGTTACTGGAACTATTTTTAATAAAATTGAATTAATAATTTTAATAACTAATTGATTAACTGGAACTAAAAGTATTAAAAATCCTAATACCTGTAAATTTATAAAGTATTTTGACAGGAATAAGGTAATAGAAACGGTTAATATAAAAATAAATAAAAGATAAATATAAGTTCTTACTTGATAATTCTTATTTTTAAATAAGTAAAAACCAATGTGCTTATCTTCTTCATTACTTTTCTTAGACAAATCTTTTAATAAGTCATATTCACTACATCTTTTTCTTTTTGCTAAAGACGTAATTTTTTCTCTATAAAGATTCTTTGATTCAACTGTCATCTTTTTATATATTTTATCTTCTAATAATAATTTTTCAGTAAATGAAATATTTTTAAATAACATTTCATCTGATATTTCAAAAAAGTCTTTTAAGTCTCCAAAAATATTAGAAATTAAAATATTATTATTAACTTTTTCTTGATAATACTCATTAATTGTTTCTTTTAAACTGATATTTTTACTTTTAAGTATTTCATTAATTTCTTTAAAAATAGAATTGCTTTTACGACCAAGTTTATTTAATTGTTGATTCAACTCATATATATAATACTGATTATTTATGTAATCAAAGTTATTCCCAAGTAAATCATTCAAACTTATATTTTCTTTATCTACATTTTCTATAGTTTTACTTATTTTATCTTGAACAAGCATTTTATTTTTTAAATCAGTACAAAGTCCATACAGTTTTTCTGTATAAATAAATATTAATAAAGTCTTTATCATAGTAATTTTCTTATATGATAGAGTTATTTTATTTTCATGTTGATATTTTTTTAAATATGAAACTAAATCATTAAAAGAAATATTATAGTTATTTGTAATGACTATATGTTTCAAGAAATAATATAAATCGCTTGTATTTTTAAGATTTTTCTTAATATATTTTTTATTATTTAAAATATCTGTTTTAGCTTCTACTAACAAATAGAAATTATCAATAATCCATTCATTAGTAATTCCAACATAATTAGCTTGTTTAGTCTTTTTAATTAAAATTTTATAATAATCACTAATATTTTTAAATTGTTTTAAAAATACATGTATCACATTATTCATTGTATCAACCCTCCTATTAAAATTATATCATAATTTTAGAAAAATAGAAGACAGTTTTGTCGAAAGGGCCAAACAAAAAAAACCCTGTAAAAACAAGGTTTAATTTTACAATGGCGGAGTAGGAGAGATTTGAACTCTCGCGCCAGTTGCCCGACCTACACCCTTAGCAGGGGCGCCTCTTCAGCCTCTTGAGTACTACTCCATTCCTCTTGTGCGTCCGCATATATAATGTTACATGAAATAAGCGTTAATGTCAATAAAAAAATCCAGAATTTCTGGATTTTGATTTTTTTCTGGTGACGAGTACGGAATTCGAATCCGTGAATGCTGCCGTGAAAGGGCAGTGTGTTAAGCCGCTTCACCAACTCGCCATCTGGCGCCCCAACTAGGACTTGAACCTAGGACCCCTTGATTAACAGTCAAGTGCTCTAACCGACTGAGCTATTGAGGCATATCTGGTGGACCTGACAGGACTTGAACCTGTGACCCCACGCTTATCAAGCGTGTGCTCTAACCAACTGAGCTACAAGTCCGTTATAAATAACAGTACTTCCTAATTTTACAATATTTACTTTGTTTTTGCAATAGTAAATTTAACTTTTTTTAAATTAATCCCTAACTGCAATACTAGGATACTATAAAAAAAGTAAGAAAGTCAAGTGTTTTTTCATCTTTCTTACTTTTAATTTATGCGTTTTTTACTTTTTAATTCTAAATAATTAACCATTTTTTCAAAAGAATAATACATAAAATGTGCAAAACCTACACAAAGAATAATTACAATACACATTTTAAAGTCCAATACTGAAAAAGAAAACAAATTTCTAAAGCAGAAGAACCCAGTAATATATAAAGCTGCCATAGTACTAAATAAAGCTACTCTCAACTTATTAAATGGTAAACAAGTCTTATAAAGTAACATAAAAGCAACATAACCAGTAACAAAAGCAGACAAAGTAGATGTTTGAATATAACTAAACTCAAATAATGTACTAGCAATAAAAACAACAAGTATATTTAAAACTATTGTAAAAGCTGGAGGTACTGCCCTTTTCAACACTCTTCTTAAGAAATGTTTCTGTACTAAATCATAATTATTTTGTAAAGCCAAAACAAATGATGGAATTCCAACTGTAACAGTACTAGCTAAAGTTAACTGAATTGGAATAAAAGGATAAGGCATATCAATAAATATAAAAATTATAGCTAACAATGTCGCATATATTGTTTTAACTAAGAATAATGAAGAACTCTTTTCAATATTATTAATAGTTCTTCTACCTTCCGCAACTACATATGGCATAGATGCAAAATTAGAATCCAATAAAACTAATTGACTAACATTCTTAGTAGCATCAGATCCAGAAGCCATCGCAATAGAACAATCTGCTTTCTTTAAAGCCAAAACATCATTTACTCCATCACCAGTCATCGCAACTGTATGACCTAAATATTGTAAAGCTAAAACTATTCTTTTCTTTTGTTCAGGAGTAACTCTACCAAAAATATCATACTTTTCAACTGCCGCAATTATATCCTCATCAGTATCTAATGTAGTTGCGTCTATTATCTTAACACTATCAGGAAAACCTGCCCTCTTCGCAATACCTAAAACCGTATTTGGATTATCACCAGAAATAATTTTCAAAGTAACATTTTGTTCTTTAAAATATTTTAAAGTATCATATGCATCAGATCTAATTTTATCTTGTAACAAAAATATACCTAAAGCTTTAACATTCTTTAAATTTTTATCATCAGCTTGAGCTAAAAGTATAACTCGATAATCATCAGTATACTTAGAAATAGTTTCTAAACACTTATCATCTTTCTTTAAAATAAACTCAGCTGCACCAATGACATAAGTTTTATCCTCTAAAACAATCCCAGAATATTTCTTTTTTGAAGAAAAAGGTATTTTTTCAATCACTTTAAAAGTATCAGATTTCCCATATTTATCAAGTAAAGCTAAAGCTGTCGGATTATTCTCTTTCAAACTATAACTAATATTCCCAACAATAGTATTAAAATCACATTCTTCAAATAAAACTTCCGCTGTAACTTCCATTTTACCTTCAGTAATTGTACCTGTCTTATCTAAACATAAAGTATCTACTCTAGCTAAAGTTTCAATACAATATAAATCTTGTACCAAAACTTTTCTTTGTGAAAGTCTAATAACACTAACTGCTAAAACAGTACTAGTAAGTAAAACTAATCCTTCAGGAATCATTCCAATTAAAGCTGCAACAGTAGAAACAACTGCCTGTTGAATAGTATTACCTTCTATATACATTTGTCTACTAAAAAGTAAAATACCAACTGGTACAATTAGGAAAGAAATAGTTGATATAATTTTATTTAAACTTTTCATTATCTCAGAAGATACTGGTTTAATATATTTAGTATCACTAGAAATCTTAGCTGTATAATTGTCATAGCCAATGTGCTCAACCTGACATGTAGCTTTACCAGAAACTATAAAACTACCAGATAATAACATATCACCAGACTTTTTAAAAACAGTATCTGCTTCACCCGTAATAAAAGACTCATCCACCTCAACTTCGCCAGTTTTTATAATAGAATCAACTACTACTTGATTACCAATTTCTAATTTAATAATATCATCTAAAACAACTTCATTAATATTAATAAACATATCACTAGAATTTCTAATAACATGTATTTTAGAAGCTGCAATTACTTTTAAATTATCTAAAGTCTTCTTACTTCTTAATTCCTGAATAATACTAATTAAAGTATTAATAGTAATAATAATTATAAAAGTTAAATTCTTAAATGAACCAACACATATAACCGCAATAGCTAAAATAATATTGATAATATTGAAAAGAGTCATAACATTCTGTCTAACTATTTCAGAAACAGATTTAGTTGAAACTTCTGTATCAATATTAACTAAATTATCTTCTATCCTTTTATTTACTTGATAAGAGGTAAGTCCCTCTTCTATATTCGGATTATATCTTTCTGCTTTTTTCATAACATCACCTAACAATAACAAAACTATAACATAAATATCTAAATTAGTCTATCAAGACAAAATAGTAAACCAACAAATATTTACTAAATTTCCAAAAAAAGTCTTGTCAAGTGTCAAATTTTAGTATAAAATAAATATGCAATCAAGAAATGGCACACTGATAATTATTGACACGGGCTGTTAGCTCAGTTGGTAGAGCAACTGACTCTTAATCAGTGGGTCTAGGGTTCGAATCCCTAACAG
>CAVKYO010000034.1:0-25870 GCA_963660495.1 Acidaminococcus fermentans | reverse complement strand
TAGCACAATTATAAAAATTTGAAAAGTAAAAAGCAAATTCCTTATAAACAAAAAATAAAGTTCCTAAAAATAAGGAACTTTTATTTTAATGTTTTTAAAAATATGATAATATTATATTAAAGTAAAATAGTTTGAAAAAATATGAAGGAGTAATGAAAAATATGCAAATAAAAAATTGCTATAGGTATCTACTTTTACTTGCAGTATTAACACTTATCATACCCTTAAAAGTAAATGCTACAAGTTATAAAAGTGATTTTGTAAATAGGAATAGCTCAGTAGAATTTTCTAGCAAAGACTTTACTATTGCGATAGTAGATCATGAATATATATCATCTGTTGATTTTCCAGCTGTAATTATAAAAACAACTGCTATAAGAAAAACATCTGATATTTATTATTTTCACTATATTATTTATTATTATAATTCAGATAAAGAAGAAATAGGAAAAAGCTATGGATATAATAAAATAGAAGACACGGCTTTCTGTTATGATGAAAAATGTGATGAAAACTATTTGCCTTTCAAATTAGAAAATAAAGGACTTTACGCTACAGAAGAAAAAATTTCAGAAGTAAAGTATTTTAAATTAATTATAGAACCAGTTTCAAAAGAAACGTATGATAACTATATTTATCATGAAAAACTACAATTATCTTTAATCGGAGCAGAAGAGATAACTGATACTAATATTATAGAAATGAAAATAAATCCAATTAGTGAATCCAGTCCATATATTTTAAATAGCTATGATGTAAACATAATTGTAAATAAAAATAATACTTTAAATATTACAGAAACAATAGGTGCAAATTTTAAAGTTAATAAACAAGGACTAACTAAAACATTATCAAAAATAAATGAAGTTAAAAGATTAGATGACATTCCATTAAGAAGTTATGCTAAGATAAAAAATATAAAAGCAAGTGATAAATATTCTATATCGACAGAAGATGAAGATATACTTATTAAACTCGGCGATAAAAATAAAACTGTAAAAGGTCAAAAAGACTATACAATTAGTTATACATATGGCTTAGGAAAAGATTCTAACAAAGGTTATGATGAATTATATTTTAATGTTATTAATAATAATTGGGATACAAGTATCAGCAATATAACTTTTACAATTACAATGCCAAAAGAGTTTGACAAGTCAAAACTTAGTTTTTTATCTGGACTAGACATTTTAGAAGCTACATCTAAAATTAGTTACGAAGTATCTGGTAATACCATAACTGGAAGATATCTTGACAGTTTAAACAAAGATGAAGTATTGATTGTTAAACTAAAGTTAGAAGATGGCTATTTTGTAAATGCTGATTTAGATATGTCATTACTAGATTATATAATGTTTATAATACTTATATCAGGCCCTGGTGTATCTTTCTTAATATGGCTAAGATATGGTAAAGAAAGAGAAATAGTAGAAACTAAAGAAACTTATCCTCCCAAAGAACTAAATAGTTTTGAAATAGGATATTTATATAATGGAAAAGTTAGACAAAAAGATTTAAAATCATTATTAATATATTTAGCAAATAAAGGTTATATCAAAATTAATGAAATAAAAAATAGTCTTACTGTTTCTAATAAAAAAGACTATACGATAATAAAACAAAAAGACTATGATGGTACTAATGATATAGAAAAGACCTTTTTACAAGAACTTTTTACTGGAGAAAGCTCTTATTACAACTTCTGCTATGAAAGATTAGACAATATTTTTGTAGAAAAAACATTTAAAAAACGCATAATAATAGCTATATTAATGACTATATCATTATTTACAGTACTTTGTGTTCCAATATTAGAATATGAAACAATTGATGCAGTAGTAGGAATGATTATTGTCGCTGGATTTGTATATTTAGCTGGATTTCCAGTTTTAGTGATTTTTGATATTCCATCGATAGGAGCTAAAATTTTTGTAATACTTCATTTGTGCACATTTATATCTATTTATTTGATTTGTTCTCCAATATGGACAGTAATAATGAACAGTCGTATATATATAACAGCAATAATACTACAAATAATATCTATGACTATAATGTACATATTCTATAAAAAAATGCCAAGAAAAACACCATATGGTGCTGAAACATTAGGAAAAACACTTGGATTTAAAAAATTCATAGAAACTGCCCAGCAGCAAGAACTATTAGACTTAGTAAAAGAAAATCCAAATTACTTTTATGAAACATTACCATATGCCTATGTTTTGGATTTATACGATGTATGGACTGAAAAATTTGAAACAATCCCTATGAAAACACCAGACTGGTATGATGGTTCTTCTAAATTTGATATTAAATCATTTAATAGTTTTATAACCTCAGTAATGGATGACAAAGATATTTAAATCGACTATTGGTCTATAAATAAAATTAAAATACTAAATAATATTAGAAAGCTCTTATCTTATGATAGAGTTTTCTTTTATTTTATGGTAAAATATGTTTGAGATAGTAAATAATTAAATAGGAAATTAAATAGGAAGGAAAAAATATGAATAAATTATACATAATAACAGGACCTGCTGGAGTAGGGAAAAGTACCATCAGTTATGAAGTCGGAAAAAAATTAAAGAAATCAGTTGTAATAGAAGGTGACACAATTTACAATTTCTTTGTAGGCGGTAGAATAAAGCCTTGGTATGAAGATGCACCATTAGAATTATTTTGGAATAATTGTATTATGTTAATTAAATCATACTTAGAATCAGGATATGACGTAGTCTTTAATTATATTATAAATAATAAAAACTTAGACAGATTAAAAGAAATATTTAAAGACTATGAAATGATATTTAGATGTTTATTAGTAGATGAAGAAACAATTATAAAAAGAGATTTATTAAGAGTAGAAGATTGCCAAATGCATGAAAGAAGTGTTATTCTTTTAAATCAATTTAAAAAATATAATTATGATAAAAAATATATAATTGATAGTTCAAGTCTAACTATAGAAGAAACAGTTGAAGAGGTGTTAAATGGAAATAATTGAATATGAAGATAAATATTTAGAAGACGTAAGAGATTTATTAACTGAATTAGAAGAGTATCTTGTATCAATAGATGAAGATAATCTAGATCATGTTCATAAAGAGTATCATGAAAAAATGGCTTTATTAGATTTAGAAGAAGTAAATAATAATTCAGGTAAATGTTACTTAGCCATAGAAAATAATAAAGTTTTAGGATTAATTATGGGTATTATAAGAAATTATGATGAGTATGATTATCTAGATTACAAGTGTCCAAAATCTGGAGAAATTACAGAGTTGATTGTTACTTCAAAAACAAGAAGTAAAGGTATTGGAAAAGATTTAATGAAAACTATTGAAAATTATTTCAAAGCAAACAACTGTGAATATTCTTTTGTAGATGTATTTGCTTATAATAAATTAGGTATTAATTTTTATGATAAACAAGGATATCATTCAAGGATGTATAGTAATATAAAAAAATTATAAATAGGAGAATAATTTATGATCGGAACAATAATTAATACAATTTCAATTGTAATTGCTGGTATAATAGGTATATTATTTGGTAAATATTTAAAAGAAGAAAGTCAAACAGCAATAATTAAAAGTTGTGCAATATCAATCATCTTCATTGGTATATCTGGTGCCATTTCTGGTATGGTATCAATAAATAATCAAGAACTAATAGCTGGTAGAAGTTTATTTGTTGTAATTTGTATAACACTAGGAACAATAATAGGTGAAATACTGAATATAGAAGGAAAATTCACTTCGCTTGCCTCAATAATAAAAGAAAAAACAGGTCATTCAAAAGATAAAAAGTTTGTTAAAGGATTTACTACAGCGTCATTTACAGTCTGTACTGGTGCTATGGCTATACTTGGATCTATTGAAGAAGGAATAACAGGGTCTTATACTATATTAATAACCAAGTCCATCATTGATGCTGTTTTAGTAATGATCTTAACCTGTTCATTAGGAAAAGGATGCGTTTATAGTGCTATACCAGTATTTATTTTAGAAGGACTAATGACACTAGTAGCGAAAGGATTAACAAGTATAATAACACTCACTGCTGTAGCAAATATCTCTTTAATAGGATCAATTATAATATTTTGTGTAGGAATAAATTTATTATTCGATAGACAAATATCAGTATCCAATCTTTTACCAGCGATATTTTTAGCCGCAATTTTTTAAATAAAAAATAAATGTTACAAAGGAGAAATAATTATGAAAGCAATATGCATAGGACATTCAACATATGATATAACATTACCTGTAGAAGAATTTCCAATAGAAAATAAAAAAACCAGACTTAGTGAAAGCATAGAAAACGGTGGCGGTCCAGCAGCAAACGCTGGATATTTATTAGCCTTATGGCAAATAGATACAACTATTATATCAGCAGTAGGTGATGATTATTATGGGAAATTAATAATAGATGAATTTAAACAAGTAAAAGCCCATACAGAATATATAGAACAAATAAAAAATTTTAAAACTTCAAGTAGTTATATAATTGCTAATTTAAAAAAAGGAACTAGAACAATTCTCACTGTTAAAGATAAGCCAATACGAAAACTATCCTATAATAAAAATCTAAAAGCAGATATTGTATTAGTTGATGGTGAACACAAAGAAACAGCAATGGAAGTCCTAAAAGACAATAAAGATGCCATTAGTATACTTGATGCTGGAAGATTAAATGAAGATACTTTAGCTTTGGGTAAGTTGGTAACGTACGTAATTTGTTCTAAAGACTTTGCTGAAGAATTTGCTAAAACAAAAATAGATTATCAAAATAAAGAAACAATTATTTTTTGCTATAAAAAATTAAAAGAATATTATAATACCAATATTATAATTACTTTAGAAGAAAAAGGTAGCTTTACTGAAATAGAGGGAAAGTATTGTCGTCTTCCAAGTGTAAAAGAAAAGTCTCTTGATTCAACAGGAGCAGGAGATATATTCCATGGTGCTTTTGCTTACTTTATAGCAAACTCATATTCTTTAAAAGACGCTATTCATTATGCATCCATCGCTGGTGCTTTATCAGTTAAAACAATCGGATCTAGACATTCAATACCAAGATTAGAAGAGGTGTTAAATTACGATGATATTATCTAATACGCCAAAACTAGATTTACATGGCTTTGAAAGAGACTATGCTAAGATGTTAATAGAAGAATTTATAAAAGATAATTATAAAATGAAGAATTATGAAGTTTTAATAGTACATGGAAATGGCACCGGAGTCTTAAGAAAAACAACGCAAGAAACACTAAGGAAAAATAAATATGTAGAGGATTATAAATTAGATAATTTTAATACTGGCTGCACTATAGTAAAAATTAAGGGTAATATTTGACAATATGACCCTTTTATGTTAGTATAATGTGCTATAAAGAACGGGTGGGTGAAGTACGTTATGTATACGGAAGAATATGAAAATAGAGGATTTCCATTTAGAAATTTTCTACTAAAGTTAATATTAATAATAATATTTGTCTTTTTATTGGTATGGCTATT
This sequence comes from Acidaminococcus fermentans, assembly GCA_963660495.1. GTDB lineage: Bacteria > Bacillota_I > Bacilli_A > RF39 > UBA660 > CAG-877. Next base: position 20,345 of record CAVKYO010000034.1, on the reverse strand, counting down.
ACCAAAATTTATAGCACCATCAATAAATAACAACATTAAAAACAATAATGTAGATAGTAAAGAAATAAAAGCACTAACTTCTCAAATTTTTCAAGATAATTTAGATAAAATGAAAGAAGCTGCAATATCTTACTATACTGATGAAAGGTTGCCAAAAGAAGAAGGCGAATATAAGGAAATGACTTTGAGTGAAATGATTGGCTTAAAGTTATTGACACCATTAATAGATAAAAACAACAAAGCTGTTGATGTTGAAAAAAGTTATGTAAAGATAACTAAAGCATCAGATGAATATATATTAAAAGTAAACATCAAAGATAGTGAAAAGGAAGACTATATTTTAGTACACTTAGGTTGTTACACATATTGTAATTCAACAATCTGTGAAAAGAAAGAAACTGAAGTAGTAATAAAGGGAAGTATAGTAAAAGATAAAACAGAGATAGTAAAAAAATATTCATGTCAAATAGTTAATGGAAAGTATTATAGTAAATCGGGTAATGTTGTAAATAAGGCAACATATGATAGTGAGTGTACTAAGAAGGAAACAAAAGAAGAAGATAAGTACACATGTGTAAAAGTAGATGGAAAATACTATGATAAAAACGGTAGTATAGTAGATAAAAATACTTTTGACAAAAGTTGTAATAGTAAAAAAGATGATGATGATGATGACAATAAATATTCATGCCAAATAGTAGATGGAAAATACTATGATAAAGATGGCAATGAAGTAGACAAAGCATCATATGAAGAAAAATGTACTACAAAGCCAGATGGTGATAAATATTCATGTCAAATAGTAGATGGAAAATACTATGATAAAGACGGCAATGAAGTTCAAAAAGAAGACTATGAAAAAAGTTGTAAAACAACGCCAGAAACAGAAAAAGAATATTTATATGAATATGCTAAAACAACAAATGCTAAATTCTCATCTTGGACAACTTGGTCATCATGGTTAAAAACAAGTTGTAATACTAAAGCAATAACATGTGCTACAAATGATGTTAACTGTTTAAAAGAAGTAAAATTATATAATCGTAAAGAAAAAATTGGTACTCATAAACAATATTATACAAAAGAAAGAACTGTTCAAATAACATCAGGATCATATCAAGAAAAAACATGTTCTAACTACAATTATGTAATTGTAAATAACACAACTTACGCTGTAACAACTTCATATGCAAGTATAAACAATGTAACATCAAGTACAGCTTCATCTGTAACAGGTTGGACATATAATGGAAGAAAATCATATAGTAATCCACCAAGAGATACAGTAAATAAACATTATGTATTTGTAGGTGCTGACTATAGTTACTGTTCAGATGTATGTACAACACTACCTAATTTCTACTATGATGAATATACATATACTGGAACATATCAAAGTGTCTCATCAACTACAACACCAATTTCTAATAAAAATGGTATTATGGCTACATGTGGCAGTTATGTAACAAAGACAGTATATATCTATAGCAACATAACAGTATCAGAAATGGATAGTAGAACTGAGCCATTATATGGAACAGTTTGCTACTCAAGTGATAGAACTAGAAAATTAGAGTCACTTGGTACTACAGAAACTAAATGGAGTTATTATAATGATACAGAATTATTAAATAATTCTTGGTATTATACAGGAAATAAAAAGGTAAAGGAGTCTAAGTAAAATGGAAAAAGAAATAAGAAATATTGTTTTCTATAAATTTGATAGCGAAGACGGTCGAAAATGGCAAGTGTGTTTCTTCTATAAAGATGGAAGCGTATATAACACAGATTATGAAACAGGAAGAGATTTAACTATAAAATTTATGGATGAATCAGGTATAGAAAATTTAAATGAAATAATTGATAAAAAATATGTATATAGAGTAGAAGCTAAAGAATTTTCAGAAATGTTTCAAAAGTACAGAACTAGTGATAACCCTTATGAAAATGATGAAACAAAAGCACTAGTAGCTGTGCCAGAAGAAGTTACAGAAAAAAACGGTTTTGTTGCTACTATTCTTGGAGCAATAGCTAGTACAAAATTAGCTACTTGGATAGCAAACAAAACTAATGAAATAAAAGAATTCTTTAAAGTGAAAAAAGAAAAAAGTCTAGAAGCAAAAGAAAAAAGAACACAGCTATTAAATAAATTAAAATCACAAGAAATAAAAGAAAAGAAAAATAAAAAAGAAAATTTCTTCAGTAAAACTTTTAACAAGACATGGAAGAAAGTTGCCGCTTTTGCAACAGCTCTAGCTATGTTAATATTACCAATTTCAAGTTGTGCAAAAGCAAATGACAAACAAAATGATCCTGTACCAACTAAAATAGAAGAAGTTAAAAAAAGTGATTTTGATAGCATTATGAACGCATCATCTAATGAGTTTCAAAAACAATTTATGAGTAGCGTTTCAAATACTTTAGATAACTACAACAATGATTTTGCTAAAGCGTACTTAGAAAATGGAAAAGATATAAAATCTGCTCTTTCATGGGATGAAGTAGTTTCACTAGGAATTGTATATAACAATTTCACTAAAAATCAATTAATTTCTATTTTCAATGGTGCAGAGTTAGACCAACAAGAATTACAAGATGCCTATAAAACAGCAACGCTACAATTACTTGGAGCACATGTAATAGAAACTAAAGAACATCCAGTACAAATGGAAGGATTAATACAAGATGAACAAGCAAAAGCTTTTTATGAAAAATATCATGAAATGTTTTTAGCCTGTAAAGAAGCAACGGGGCAAGATCAAATAAATAAAGTAAATGCTTTCTATCAAGAATTATATAAAGACTTCCCAATCAATTTTGAGCAAAGAGAAGTAGGAATAGCACATTCTGATCCAAGAGATGTAATTTCTTCATATAAATTCTCAATTATACCAATGGTAAGTGCTTCAGAAATATTATTTCAAAATCTAGCTATTGATAATACTTTAGCAGATAAGGCAATAGATTATCTAGATGACTTAGGCGTATGCAACCGTGCCAATGATATAATTGAAAAAGCTACAATTGTAAACTTAGGAGTAGAAAGCAATAAAGAAGCTGCAAATTATGAACAATTAAAACAAGCAAAAATAGAAGAATTAGAATCAATAAATGCTTATGTTATAGATGACGAACATCGTGATATTAGTCAATATGAAAGTTTCAAGTCAAAAGTAAATGTTGCCTTTGATTATACTGAAACAGGAACATTTAATGGAACACTAATATACTCAGATAATTCATCATATACTTATCAAGATACAACAGTTGAAAGAACAACAGACAGAGAAAAAGTTATAGATGTAGTTGGTATTGAAAGAGTTACAAAAGCTGAAAATGCTGCAAATGCTAAGGTTGAAAAAGAAAATGAAACTGCCAAAAAAGAAGCAGAAGCCGCATCTGAAAAAGAAACAGCTAAACAGCAAGCAGAAGCAGATAGTAAAAAACAAGAATATGAAGAACAAATCAAACAAAATGAAAAAGATCTTCAAGAAAAAATAGATGAAGCTAATAAAAAACAAGATTCTGGTAGCAAAGTAAATGAAAAGGATTTCGAAGATCATGATGTTGAATTTGATAGTAATCATTCAGATAAAGATGGAAACTTAGATGATTCAGTAAAAGACATTACAACTGATTCAACAGGTGATAAAACAGATGAACCATTACCTGATCCAAATTCAAATTATGAAACAAGTGATAGTGCTGCAGTAGATACAAATGAAACTTCACAAAACATTTATGAGTATGAAGTACCATATTATGTACCTGCTAATAATAGTATGACTAACGAAGAAATAGCTGAAGCAATAGTAGAACAAATGGCAGTGTCTCAAGAAGATACATCTGTTAAAACATACACATATCACGTATAATAAGAGCCGAATTAAATCGGCTTTTTGAATTTTTGTTTGACAAATAACGACATCTATGATATAATATGTGTACTTTGAAGGTGAGAGGTACACAAGTACCAAAAAGGTGGGTTGAATATTATGAATAGTGCGTATATTTTCGAGTATTTGGATGAAAATGATTTTCGTAAAAAAGAAAGATCTGTGAGAAAGTATAATATGTTAGCTTATAAAAAATTAACATTTAATTATTATCCAGAATTACGTAAAGGTAATTTTCTAGGAAAAGAAGTTAGCAGAAATGAAAAAAATAACACCATTGGATATGAATTGAAATTACCAACTGATGAATTATTTGTTAAAGTTCATGGTGAAATAACATTACATTATACTGTATATACAGAAAAGAAAATCATTCTTTTAACAAACATTACACCAGAAGAAATTTTAGATGAAGGTCACAGAGCCGAATTGTCTACTTATAAAGGTGTTATGATTTCTAAAACACATCCAGAAAAAGATATGTTTAAAATTAATTTAATTAATATGTTAGGAAAATAGAATAATTGTATATTCTATTTTTTGTTTTAGAAAAAATTGTCAGATGTACGTGTGTCAAAAACATGGTACAATATAAATGAAAGGAGATTGAAAAATGGACAAATTCAAAGAAATAAGACCCGTTGTTTTAGGTATAGCAAAAAAAAATAATAAAGTTTTAGTAAGTAAAGGATACGACAGAGAAAAAAATGAAACATTCTATAGGTGCATTGGCGGTGGCATAGAATTTTTAGAAAACAGCAAGGATGCCTTAAAGAGAGAATATCAGGAAGAACTTAATGCAAATATTAAAGTAGAGGAATTTTTAGGAATTTTCGAAAACATCTTTACTTACAACGGAAAAAATGCTCATGAATTGATACTTTTTTACAATGTCTCAATAGAAGATGCTGACTACAAAGAACATTATCACGTAGTAGATGGAGATGTTGAAACAGATGCATCTTGGATAGATATTGAAAAGTTTATAAATAAAGAATTAAAAATGTATCCCGAAATAGTATTAGATTATTTAAAATAAGTATAATATATATAACACTTCAAAAGACTAAAAATATATAATGAAAAGAACAGTTAAGTGCCTATTTATTTGCACACTTTTAAATTAAAAAAATTTTATCTTTTCTATTGCAACAACATAAAATATATGGTATCATTAAATAGCAATGGACCCTTAGCTCAGTTGGTTAGAGCATCCGGCTCATAACCGGGCGGTCACAGGTTCGAGTCCTGTAGGGTCCACCATTTATGTTGCGGGTATGGCGGAATTGGCAGACGCGCTAGACTTAGGATCTAGTGCCGTAAGGCTTGCAGGTTCAACTCCTGTTACCCGCACCAAGTTGATAATAAAAGTAATCATTATTTGATTGCTTTTTCTTTTATAAACATAGTTGTCACGAATAGAGGTAATATAATGAATAAAAACGAAATATATGAATATTTAAAGAGCAAAAATATCTGGCACGAAATTACTGAGCATCAAGCAGTATACACTATGAAAGATTTAGAAAAAATTAATATTCCTCATAAAGAATGTGATGCTAAAAATTTATTTCTACATGACAGGAATAAAGAAAACTACTACTTAATAACTGTTAAAGGTTCAAAAAAAGTAGACTTAAAAAAATTCAGGAAAGAAAACAATACCAGAGCCTTAAGTTTTGCTAGTGAAGAAGAATTAAAATTAATCTTAAACCTAACAAAAGGATCAGTCACACCTTTAGGAATATTAAATGATAAAGAACATAAAACAAAAGTGTATATTGATGAAGAACTATTAATGGCAAACAATATAATAGGTGTTCATCCAAATGATAATACCGCAACCATTTGGCTAAAGACAGCCGACCTAATAAATATATTAAAAGAAAACAATACAACAGTTAATATAATAAAATTATAAAATCCTGCATAAGAGTATTTAAAATAGTATATACTAGATACCATTTTCTACAAACCGTGTTTACGCATGCTAAAAAATTTGAAAACAAATACAAAGTAACAAAACTTAAATACTACAAATATAGATACAATAAAACTAATAAACACAGAGTTATCAAATAAGATAATTCTTTTCTCATTTTAAAATAAACATGGTATAATAATAACATAGGAGAATAATATGAATAAGAAAACAAAAAAGAAAATTATATCATTAATACTATTACTAATAGTCTATATATATGGAGTATATATTTCACCAAGTACTAATGATACTAAAAAAGAAAATTCATCAACAAAAGAAAGACAAACTGAAGTAATAAATGAAACATCTGATAACTTAAGAGTAACATTTTTAGATGTAGGACAAGCAGATTCAATATTAATAGAAGAAAATAATGAATATATGTTAATAGATGCTGGTAATAATGAAGATGGGCCTAAATTAGTAAACTACTTTAAGAGCCTAGGAATAGAAAAGTTTGAATATGTAATCGGAACACACGCTCATGAAGATCATATAGGAGGTATGGATGATATAATAAAAAACTTTTCAATAGGTACATTTTATATGCCAGAAGTAATCACAACAACAAAGACCTTTGAAGATGTATTAGACGCTTTAGAAGAAAAACAAGTAGCATTTAATAGTCCAGAAATAGATAATAGTTATACATTCGCTGATTCAACCATAGAAACACTATACGTCAATAACAATTCAAACGATTTAAATGACTCATCAATTGTCATACGTTTAAAACATGGTACAAATACATTTTTATTTACAGGAGATGCTTCAACAAAAGTAGAAAAAGAGATATTAGAAAAAAACATACAAAGTGATGTACTAAAAGTAGGGCATCATGGCTCAAGATATTCAACCTCAAAAGCCTTTCTAGACAAAGTAAATCCGACATATGCAGTTGTTTCCGTCGGAAAAAATAACACCTATAAACATCCTCATGATGAAATAATTAAACGTTTAGAAAATAAAAATATAAAAATTTATAGAACCGATGAATCAGGTTCCATTGTAGCTGAATCTAATGGAAACATTATAACTTTTAAAACAATAAAAACAGATACTAACGGGTAGGTGAATAATATGAAATATGCAGTAGATAAAATAGAAGAAGACTTAATAGTTTGTGAAGAAATAACAACAGGAGAAAAAATAACTCTTAATAAAAATGAAATAAAAGGAAAAGTACATGAAGGCACAATTATTATTAAAAATAGCACCTCTTATGAAGTAAATGAACAAGAAGAAGAAAATAGGAGAAACTTTCTTCAAGAAAAATTAAATAGATTAAAAATGCTTAAGTAAAATATAATTGAAAAACAAATATTAATATGATACTATTAACAAAAGAATAGAAAGGATTAATAAAATGAAAAAAATAAATCCCATAAATATACTATTATCCATAATAATTATAATATTATTAACATTCATAATCGTTCCGCCCATTTTACGAGCAACCATCAAAGACGTAAACTTATCAAATGAGCCAAGTAAAACTATTTCCTACAGTAGCTATTCAGTGTTATCATGTGAAAAAATAGATACTGTGAATTTATATAAAATAACAAGTAGATCCAGATATAAAGAAGATACATTAGAACAAAACATAATTAAATATGAAAAACTAACTACCATAGATGGAAACATTATAAATAATAAAGCTTCAATAAAAACGCCAGACGAAGAAATTTACTTTTTCAAAACTGTTAATGGAATAACTGTAAACAGTGAAAATAATATAACAACAGTGAATATATATAAAGCAACAGTAAATATAAATAATGCCAACGAAACACTACTAAAATATTTTAATCCAAAAGAACAACAAAAAGAGTTTTATGAAAACCAAGGTTACACATGTGAAGAAATTAAGAATTAGTTTTTTCTAGTATGCTTTCTACATCATTAGTAGGAGGATGATAGATATTTTTAGGTTTAATATTTAAAACTTCATTTATAAAATCACTATAATTAATATCAGTAACAAGAAACTTACACTTCTTATAGTAAAGTTTCTTTTTTGTACCATCTGTAATTTCAGATAAAGCACTTTCTAAATCGTCACCAGAACCAGTATATATTTTATATTTATATTCAATACCATCATCACTCCTAGTAGGAATCATCTCCTTCATATAAATTGTATAACTGCCATTCTTATAAGAAACACCAATACCATTAATAATAGCCAAATCATTTAATTCATGATAAGCAGGAATTTTTATAATGAAGCCAAATAAAGTAACTAAAATAACTAATATCATAATCTTTTTCATTTATATTCACCTCGATTAATATTTTTAGTCAAATATGAGTTTCTCTTCTTTAAACATTCTTCTTTTTTAATTAAAGAGTCATTTATTTCATTCTTTTCAAACGGTATAAAAGGTACTAAATAAGGTATTCCAAATACTTTTAAAGTCAATAATTTATAAACAATGTATATTGTTCCTAAGAAAATACCATAAATTCCTAACATAGTTCCAAGTAGCAACAGAATTATTTTATATAGTCGTAATGCATTAACTAGTTCTACCGAAGAAAAAACAAGTCCGGCAATAGAAGAAATAGCTATTACAATAATCATAATAGGAGAGACAATTCCCGCACTAACAGCAGCATCACCTAATATTAATCCTCCCAAAATAGAAACAGAAGAGCCTGATGTATTAGACATTCTCAAGTCTGACTCCTTAAGTATTTCAAAACAAATAATCATAAATAGGGCCTCTATATAGGCTGGAAAAGGTACAAAAGTTCTTCCGGCTTTTAACATTAAAAGTAAATCTAAAGGAACAATATCATAATTTCTAGTTGTAACCGCAATATATAAAGCTGGAGTAAATACCGCAACTAAAAAAGAAATAAAGCGAATTATTCTAATAAAAGTAGTATTAAATGACTTTTGATAGTAATCATCAGTTGTATGAAAAAAGTCAACAAAGAAACTTGGCAAAATTAAAGCATATGGACTCATATCTACAATAATAACAATTTTACCTTCTAGTAATGCCATGGCACTCTTATCTGGTCTTTCACTCATCATAATAGTAGGAAAAAAACTCTTTTGTCCTTCTAACGTAGTCTTCAAATAACTAGAGTCAATTATTCCATCAATATCTACTCGCTCTAAAACTTCAATTATCCTTTTTGAAAGTTTCAAAGAAGCAATATCATTAATATATAAAACACCAACTTTAGTTTTGCTTCTTCTACCAATCTCCAAACTTTTAACACAAAGATTAGTTGACTTAATTCTTTTTCTTATAAGTCCTAAATTAGTATTAAAATTCTCTGAAAAACTGTCCTTTGGTCCAGCAATAGATAATTCACTTTCTATAGTTGAAATACCTCTATCCAGCTTAGCCTTTACCTCAATTGCATATATATATTTAGTACAAATAATTAAAAAACCTTTATTAACATAATCAAACATTTCATCATACTTAATTTTAATAATATTTGAAACAGGCAAATTATTTTCTAATTTATTAAGTTTTCTTTTATCAAGTAGTATTAATCTCTTTAAAACTAATTCATTGATATTAGAACTATCAGTAAGTACTTCATTAAAAAATAAAATTACTTTATTACCATTTACAGACATTTCTTTAACAATATAATCCTTAGAATATTTTGTTTTTCTTTTAATACTTTTTACTAAACTCATAAAATCACCATACTATTATTATGTAATCATATTTAAAAACTATGTAACTTTTGTTATAATAAAAAAAGAGGTATATTATGAATGTTAAAATAGAAAAATTAGATCATTTTGGAAGAGGAATAACTAAAATTAATAATAAAATTTGTTTTGTTGAAAATGCTCTTCCTAATGAAATTGTTAAAATTAATATTATAAAAGAAACTAAAAAGTATTATCTAGCAGAAGTAGTAGATTTTATTGAAAAGTCACCAAGTAGAATTATTGAAAAATGTCCATATTACAGTATCTGTGGCGGATGTGACTTAGAACATTTGTCTTTTGAAAAGGAAAATGAATTTAAAAGACGTAAAGTCCAAGAACTACTTGTTAAGTTTGCTAAAATTAATCCAACTAAAGTAAAAGAAACTGTATTTTCTGATGAGTATTATTATCGTAACAAAGTAACATTTCATGGTAAAGACAAACAACTTGGTTATTATCAAAAAGGTTCAAATAATCTTATTAAAATTGATAAATGTTATTTACTAAATCCAAGAATTAATAGTATTTTAAAAGAACTAAATTCAGATGAAAATAGTATTACAGAAGTAATTATTCGTACAAGTAATACTCAAGAAGAAATAATGCTAAAGATATCGGGCAAAGTATTAAATATTAATGAGCTAAAGAAAAAAGTTGATGTCTTAGTATATAATGATAAATATTTAACAGAAAAGAAAAGAATCATTACTAGTATTGGCAATAAAAATTATTATTTATCTATTGACTCATTCTTTCAGGTAAATGAAAAACTAATTGAAAAGTTATATGATAAAGTAAAAGAAGAAGTAGAAAAAGTAAAGCCAAAGAGATTATTAGACTTATATTCTGGTACTGGTAGCTTTGGTATTTATGTATCTGAATTTGTTGACGGTCTTGTAACTGGAGTTGACTATTCTAAATCAAATATAGAAGATGCAAATTTAAATAAAAAACTAAACAATATTACTAACATAGAATTTGTTGAAAATAAGGTTGAAGATGTTATAGAAGACTTTAAAGATATTGATATGATAATAGTAGACCCACCAAGATCAGGATTAGATCAAAAGACAGTAGAAAATATCAAAAGACTTTCTCCTAGTAACATTGTATATGTATCATGTGACCCAGCAACATTAGCTAGAGACATAAATTTATTAAAAGAATATGAAGTAGTAGAAGTTACTCCATTTAATATGTTTCCAAGAACATATCACGTAGAGTGCGTGTCTGTGCTATGGCGTAAAACTCTTATAAAATAAAGGTTTCGTAAAATTTAAAATCTTAAAAAATTCATTTATTTTGATAAAAAAGCGAAAGAAATTAGTGAAAATAATTTAACCTTGTTTGCATATATAACAGGTTATGTTTTAGAAAGAAGGTAGAGTGTGAAAATAATATATGTGATGAGATATTCAGTACCATTAAAATGCAATAATATTGAAAATAATGATTCCTTGCAATTGCAAAATGAAAAGTGGTCTTTAACGGTAAATGGAGAAAGTATTGCTAAAGAAAAATTAACTGTTCAGCATAGAAAAATGGCAAAGAAATAAGTAACTTATTGCTTTTGTTCTTTATAAGGAGAAAATTCCTTATAAAGAACAAAAGTCGAGGAAATTTATTCCCCGACTCAAAATTATTTACAAGTATATCCTTCCTCTTCAAGATCCTCTTTAACGTCATCGTAATTAGCAGAAGAAGAGATGTATTCTTCAACTCCGTCATCATTAGAAGCACTTATGTCAACAATAATTTTATCACCATCGGCTCTAATATCATAGGTAAAATCTTCTTCATCTTCAAATGATTCCTCTAGTGCCTCAACAAACAAGTCCTTTTGAGAAGCATAGCTACCTAAATCATAAGAAAATCTAGCCTTCAAACTTTTAACTTTATTATTTTTAAAATATACATTTACTGTTTCAGAATAATTCATACCACTTAATGTATCTGATCTAGAACATGTAAGAGTTTTATTTCCTGATGACGAAAATATAAAGCCAAGTGCACATATACCAACAACAACGCCTACGATTATACCAATTGCATTCTTTTTATTCTGTCCATTATTAGGTTGATTATTCATTGGCATAGGCATAGGACCATTCTGAAATTGTCCTTGTTGTTGATTAAAGTTATTTTGAGGTATCGGATTATTAAATCCATTGTTTTGATTGTTGAATCCATTATTTTGATTCATCATATTTCCTTGACCAGTATTAGAATTATTAAATCCGTTGTTTTGATTATTATAGTCAGTGCCATTATTAGAATTATTAAATCCATTATTTTGATTATTAAATGGATTATTAAAATTGTTCTCTCCGTTCATATTTTACTCCTTTACTATAATAAAATTGTAACAAAGAGAAATATCAAAGTCAATGAAGACAAAAATATTCTTAAGAGTTAAGCTGTTAATTTACAAAAATAATAATAAAAGATATAATAGAAAAGAAAGTAGTGATAAATATGAAAAAAAGATTTAATGATTATTTAAACAAAAACCATTCATTTGATAAGGAAACGATGCTTGGTATATTTTGCCTTGTAATAGTAATAACTGGAGTATTTGGATTTTTATATGAATTCATATTTTATTATTTTAATGGTGGTATGAAAGAATTCTACTGGCGAGGTGGCAACTTCTTACCATGGATAAATATTTATGCAACAGGATCTATCATGATTTATCTATTAACTTATAAACATAGAAAGAAACCATGGAAAGTATTCCTAATAAGCTTTTTCTCAACTGGAATTTTAGAATATTTTTCCGGACTTGGCATGTATATAATTGGAAATGGAAAAAGATGTTGGGACTATAATCAAGAAATATTAAATTTTGGTAACATCAATGGTTTTGTTTGTTTAAGAAGTGTCTTATTTTTTGGACTATCAGCATTATTACTAATGTATGTAATAATACCATTTTGTTTTTACCTAGCTAAAAAGATGAAAAAGAAAAATTTTCTAATCCTTAGCATCACTCTATGCTCAATAATTTTAATTGATGAATTTTATAACCTGCTTTTTGCTAGAATCTTTCACTTACCAAGAGCGTACGACGTATATAGCAAATTAGGTTTTAACTATGTTCATTTTAAATAGAGGATGGATAATATGGAGTATTTAAATGTATATGACAGTAACAAGAAAAAATTAAATAAAAAAATAGTAAGAGGCGAGAGCTTACCAGACGGTGAACATATTTTAGTTACTGTAATTTTTATAAAAAATTCTGATGATAAATATTTAATGCAAAAAACTTCTAAAGAAAAAGGCTCACGTTTTTCAACAACAGGTGGCCATGTTTTATATAATGAGACATCCAAAGAAGCAATAATTAGAGAGGCAAAAGAAGAACTAAACCTAGATATTTCAAATGAAAATATAAAGTATATCGGTAGTATCTTATTTGGCATACCATTTGGTGACATATACTATTTAGAAAAAGACATCGATATTAGTTCTTTAAAACTTCAAGCAGAAGAAGTAGAAAGTGTTTCTTATTTATCAGAAAAAGAAATCCTAAATTTAATAGAAAAAGAACAAATAACTAAGTCTCACGGTTTAATGTTTAAGAAATTATTAGAAGAAATTAAATAAGGAGAACAAATTATGAAAATAAAAGATATTAAAACACCAAGCGACATATTAGAATACATGCAAGGTCACATTAAATATGGTTGGTTAGATATTAATAATGAAGAACACATCAGTAATATGAAAAACTTTAGAAGACTATATCGAACTTCTAGCATAGAAGAAATTATTACACATGGACTTGGTACCTGCATAGAACAAGTTTATTTAATGCATACATTGCTTGATAATCTAGGAATAAAAAATAAAATGTTTTGTACTCGTGTTTATGAAAAAGATGACTATAATGAATTAGACGCTGATGAACATATGCACTGTTTCGTCTTATACTATCATGACGGCAGAGTATATCAAATAGAACATCCTGATTGGGAAAGAGTTGGTATATATTCATTTGAAAATGAAGAAAAAGCCATTAAAGAAATAAATAGTCACTACGAAAAAATGGCTAATGGTACATCAAGACCAGTAACAGAATTCTTTGAAGTAGAAAAAAGCCTATCATTTCAACAATTCAATGCATACATTAATAGTCTAGATCAAAGAAAGAAAAATAATAAATAGTATAATCATATAATATAAAAGAGGTAATAACATGTATACAATAGAAGATTATTTAAAATATTATAAAAACAATTCGTTAAAAGAAGTACATTGGAATGTTATGGATAATTTACTATCATCAATATTAGTTTACATACCTGTAAAATCAAATTCTAAAGAAATGTCTTTAAATGAATTTTCTAAATACGCAGAAGAACATAAAATTGAAACTTCCGCAGCAATGGCACCTATAGCTTATAAATTATTAAATATTATAAAAGATTCTAAAAGATATGAAAATTTAAAAATATCTAACTTTCAAAGTATTAAAACAGACGATACACAATTTGGTGCCATGGTAATTAAAATTAATGACATAAAAGTTATAAGTTATAAAGGAACAGATGGTTCTTTAATAGGATGGATAGAAAACTTTCGTCTAGGTTATCAATATCCAACATATACCCAAGTACTAGCTCAAGAATATTTAATAAGAAATGTAGTTGCAACTGATAAAGAAGTATACGTAGTAGGGCATTCTAAAGGTGGTAATCTAGCAATGGCTAGCGTAATGACAGCCAGCACTGAAGTATATGACAAAATAAAATATGTTTATAACTTTGATGGACCTGGCTTTAGAAAAGAAGAATATGAAAGTACATCATTCAAACGTCTAAAAGAAAAATTAATTAATATCTTGCCAACTGGCTCAGTTGTAGGAACAATACTAAATAATAGAGATTATTGCGTTGTAAAAAGTACAGAAAAAGCCTTTAATGAACACTACCCAAATTCTTGGTGTATCTTTGGCGAGCATTTCATTAGCGGAAATCTTTCAAGTATCAGTAAGCAATTACACGAGTCAACTACTATTGCTTTTGAAAAATTAGATCAAGAAAAAGTAGAAGAAACATTTGAAACAATTTTTAAAAGCTTGCCAAGTGACTATAAAGAAGGAATTAACTTTACTTTTAATGATTTAAAAGACTTCTATAAAAATATACGTAGTGTTGACTCAGAAGTTAAAGACTACTTAGACACAATTATTGATACTATGATAAAAGTAACTTATGAAAAAGAAGATAATGTAAATAAAGAAGAAAGGTAGATAAAATGCACGAATTAGATATAGAAAAGTCACCTAGAAAAAAAACTTACGAATGGTTTAAATCATTTAAAAATCCCACCTACAGCATCAATGTTACTATGGATGTAACTAAATTAGTTAACTATTCCAAAAAGCACAATACTTCATTCTTTATAGGAATGTTATATATTGTTGTTAATGGATTAAACTCTGTACCAGAGATGCGTATGAGATTTGTTGATAATAAACCAGTTATTTTTGACGACATTAATCCAGCTATTACTGTTATGACTAAAAACGATGTTTTTGAAAATGTCCGTTTTGAAAATAAAAAAGATTATAAAGACTTTTATGAATTAGCTAGAAAAGAAATAGATATTGCTAAATATGAAACAAAGTTAACAGAAAATAACTATAATCCAGCAAATACTTGGAATGAATATTATATAACTTGTCTTCCTTGGCTTAATTTTACTGGCCTAAATCAGCCTATGACAGAAGAGTTACATTCTCAAACAGTTCCTAGAATATGTTGGGGCAAATATACAAACAATAATAACAAATATGAACTAACTCTAAATATAACAGTTAGCCATATATTTGTAGATGGTCTTCATATTTCAAAAGCCTTCAATAAAATTCAAGAACTACTTAATAATGCCGAAGAAGTTTTAAAATAGTATACGAAAAAGTATACTTTTTTCTTTAAAAAACTATTGACATAAATACCCTCCCTCCCTATAATGTTTTGTAGGTGATAAATATGAAAAAAGCATGTGAAAATTGTACTAGATCAAAGCATAGAACAGATGATGAAAAAAAAGCATTAGTCAGGCGACTTCGAATTATTTCCGGTCAAATTTCTGGTATTGAACAAATGATTATTAATGATCGATATTGTGATGATGTCCTAATCCAAATTTCATCGACTACTAACGCCTTAAAAAGTCTTGGCAATGAAATACTAAAAAGTCATATGAAAACTTGTATGGTAAAAGATATTAATGATGAAAAGTATGAAGTAATAGACGATGTTCTAGATTTATTTAGTAAATTAAAATAAAAAGGAGAATAGTTATGTCTAAAGTAATTTTAAATATTTCCGGTATGAGTTGCAGTGCTTGTTCTAATAGTCTTGAAAAGTATTTAAATAAACAAAAAGGTATCATTAATGCCTCAGTTAACTTAGTATTAGCTCAAGCCCTAATAGAGTATGATAATACCTTAACTATAAATGATTTAAATAAGTTTGTTTCTGAAGCTGGCTTTAAAAGTTTAGGCGTCTATGATGAAAAGAGGGAAAATAAAAACGAGAACAAATCAAAAGAGTTAATTATTTTTACTTTTTTAGTAATACTTGTTTTATATATTTCCATGGGTCATATGTTAAGTCTTCCAGTTCCAAGTATTTTAAATATAAATATGCATCCCATAAAATATACTCTAACTTTATTAGTCTTAACAATTCCATTCCTAATATATGGATTTGATATATTCAAATCAGGTTTTAAAAATATTATTCATAAGTCTCCCAACATGGATACCCTTGTATCTATCGGAGTTTTATCAAGTCTAACATATAGTTTAGTAGGAACAATTCTAATGATTTTATCGGTCATAAATAGTGCGAATCCTAAAGACTTCATCAATTATATTTATTACGAATCAGTCGTAACAATAATCTATTTTATAAAATTAGGTCGCCATATAGATAGAAAAAGTAAAGAAAAAACAAAAGAAGCTATTAAAGAATTAGTAACCATAACACCAAGTTATGCCTTACTTAAAGTTGGAAATACTTCTAAAGAAGTAACAATAGATGAAATAAAAAAAAGTGACATTCTAATTTGTAAGCCAGGTATGAAAATAGCCGTAGATGGAACTATTGTTGAAGGGGAGTCTCATTTTGATGAGTCCTTTATAACTGGCGAAAGTATGACCGTTAAAAAAAGTACTAATAAAAAAGTAATTGCCGGTAGTCTAAATATTGATGGACACATTTTATATAAAGCCGAAAAAATAGGTAAGGATACAACTATTTCAGAAATAGTAAGATTAGTAGTAGAAGCAACTAATACCAAAGCACCTATCGCTAAAATTGCCGATAAAGTATCTGGTATATTTGTACCAATAATAATTATAATTTCGATTCTAACTCTTATAATTCATCTTTTATTAGGTGCTAGTATTTCACAAAGTATAATTTATTTTGTAACAGTATTAGTTGTAGCTTGTCCTTGTGCTTTAGGTCTAGCAACACCAGTAGCTATTGTTATAAGTGAAGGCCTTGCTGCTAAAAATGGTATCCTAATAAAAACAAGCGAAGTTTTAGAAAACGCCCATAAAGTAACAACTATTGTATTTGATAAAACAGGAACTCTAACTTATGGCAAATTAAGTTTAAATAAAATGTATAATTATAGTTCATACAAAGATAAAGAACTTCTAGATATTATTTCTACTATTGAAAGTAAATCAACTCATCCAATTGCCCTAAGTTTTACTAAAAAAGATATAGCTGAAAATGTAACTGACTTTAAAAATATTTCCGGTTACGGTGTAGAAGCAACACTTAATAATAAAAAGTACTATCTTGGTAACGGTAAGTTATTTGAAAAACTTTCTCTTAAAAACACACACAAAGAAGAAGCGATAAAACTCCAAGAACAAGGAAATAGTATTATATATGTAATAGAGGGAAACAACATAATTGCTTTACTAGGTTTAAAAGATATCATCAGAAAAAATGCTAAAAAAGTTATTCAAGAATTAAAAAAGGAAAATAAAAGAGTAATTATGTTAACAGGAGATAATGAAAAGACTGCCCAAGTAATTGCCAAAGAAACTGGTATAGATGAAGTTATTGCTAATGTTATACCAAGTGAAAAAGCCGCTAAAATTAAAGAATTATTATCTACTGGCGACAAAGTCTTAATGATAGGTGATGGTATTAACGATGCCCCGGCTTTAAAAACGGCCAATATTGGCGTATCTTTATCATCTGGTACCGATATTGCTAGTAATTCAGCTGACATAATTTTAATGAATGACAATTTAATAAATATAATTAATATTTTAAATATCAGTAAGAAAACAGTAAAAAATATTAAAGAAAATCTATTCTGGGCCTTTTTCTATAATATGTGTATGATACCAATTGCCGCTGGAGTATTCAGTAAACATCTAACTATGAACCCAATGTTAGCTGCTATTGCGATGACTCTAAGTAGTCTAACCGTTATGTTAAATGCTTTAAGATTAAATAGGATTAAGATAAGGAGAGATTAATATGTTTAATAATAAAAAAACTATAATTGAAATATCAGGAATGAGTTGTGCTCATTGTGCATCAAGAGTAGAAACTTCTCTTTCTAAATTACCTAATGTAAAAAAAGTAACAGTAGACCTAAGTTCTAATACCGCAACAATTACAAGTTCAAAAGAGTTAGATATTAAAGAAGTACAAAATACAGTAGAAGACTTAGGATATACATTTATAAAAGTTAAATAAAGAGGAAGAATATGAAAAAAGTAGTAGTAGGTATGTCAGGTGGAGTAGATTCATCTGTTGCCGCCATAAAATTAAAAGAAGAAGGCTATGATGTAATAGGATTATTTATGCGTAACTGGGACTCTCTTGCTGATGGAGAGTATAGTGATGCACCAAGTACAAAAGAAGGTATTTGTCCACAAGAGAAAGATTATAATGACGCAAAAGCAGTTTGTGATAAGTTAGGAATACAATTATATAGAAAAGATTTTATAAAAGAATACTGGGATTACGTTTTTACCTATTTCCTTGATGAATTAAAAAAAGGAAGAACACCAAATCCAGATGTTATGTGTAATAAATATATTAAATTTGATATGTTCTCAAAAGCCGCAAAAGAATTAGGCGCTGACTATATCGCAACTGGACATTACGCTCGTTTAGAAAATGGTAAACTTTTAAAAGCCATCGATGAAAATAAAGATCAAACTTATTTCCTTTCTCAAGTGAGTAAAGATCAGTTTAAAAACGTTCTATTTCCAATTGGAGACATGATAAAAAAAGATGTTAGAAAAATAGCCGAAGAACATGGACTAATAACGGCTAAGAAAAAAGATTCAACAGGTATTTGCTTTATAGGAGAAAGAAACTTTACCAATTTTCTAAAAAACTATTTACCAAATACACCAGGTGACGTAGTAAATATTGATACAAATGAAGTACTTGGTAAACACATTGGCTTAATGTATTACACCATCGGGCAAAGAAAAGGACTAAATATCGGTGGAGCGACAGATCGAATGTTTGTCGTTGGTAAAAACTTAGAAAAAAATATACTGTACATTTGCATTGGTGAAGATAATGAATATTTAATTTCAGATTCTTGTATTATAGAAGATGTAAATTATTTGGGAGAAGAAAAAGTTAAAAATGCAAAAGCTAAATTTAGATATCGACAAAAGGATATTCCAGTAGAATTAACCTGGCTAGATAATAATGAAATATTAGTAAAATATCCTCAAGGTGTAAAAAGAGTAACACCAGGTCAGGCTTGCGTACTTTATCATAATGATGAATGTATAGCCGGTGGAATAATAAAAACAGTACAAAAAAATAATGAAAAATTATGGTATTTATAGGAGGTATATATGAAATTTATTGTAGATGAAAATGTCCTAGCCTTAGGAGTAAAAATAAAGGCAGTTGTTATAGAAGGTATAAATAATAAAGAAATTAGTGAAGAATATGAAGCTTGGCGTAAAGAAAAAGTTGCCGGCTTAATAGAAAAATATAAAGATTACGATATAAAATCTGATCCAATTATTGAAGGATTTTATGAATTACATCAAGAAGTAGGTGTACCAAGAAGAAAAAACTTACCAGCATCAGAAAATTTAATAAGATTATTAACTAAAAGAGAAGATTTAATAAGCATTAATAAAGCCGTAGATATTTATAACATCTTATCAATTGAATCAAAATTATGCTTAGGAGCTCATGATATAGATAAAGTAGATGGCAACGTAACTTTAAAAATAACAGATGGCACTGAAAAGTTCTTACCATTAGGAAGTGAAGAACTAAAACCAGTAAAAGAAGGGGAATACTCTTTTGTAGATGACAATAATGATGTAGTATGCTGGCTAGATATTCGTCAAGTGGATAAAACAAAAGTAACAGAAGACTCTAAAAACGTCTTATATCTAATCATTGGTAACAAAGAAACAAAAGATGAAGACTTAGAAAAAGTAACTAATGATTTAATATTACTAACAACAAAGTTCGCATCTGGTAAAGCTACTATTGTAAAATAAAGGACATTAAGTCCTTTTTTGTTTATAAGGAATTTTCTCCTTATAAAGAACAGAAAAGAAGTGGACATTTGTCCACTTCAAAAACAATTCATATAATATGAATTTTAAATTAAAATAAATAATTATTTTTTGTATTTATGGTGGTAACCTCTTTTTGATTTATAGTCTGTTGGAACACACTTATTATGTTGACATTTTGGGCAAATTGTATATGGTGGAGTAGAAATTGGT